>CANRKG010000064.1 GCA_947631155.1 uncultured Bacilli bacterium | reverse complement strand
TAAAGAAATAGAAAAACGAAGTGAAAATCCAGAAGGTTATGAAAAGTATATATCTACTAGAAAAAGAAAAAATACATTATGATATAATAGAAAATAATTAAGTATAAATATAAGGGGTTTTAATTGTGGAAGATAATAAACAAATAGAAAATATGACAGATGAAGAATTAATTTTATTATTTAATCAACCTAATTCTATTGAAGAAAGGGTAAAAATATTTTCAAAAATACAAAATGAAGATAGAAAAATGGAATTATTATTTCTAATTCCAGAACAAGAAAGATATAAATTTATAGGAAAGCTAAAAACACCTCAAGCAATAGCAGTAGCATTAAATAGTTTAGAGGATGATAAAATTAAAAGCAAAACATTTAATTTTATAGCAAAACAATTTAAAGGCAATAATGAAGGTTTATTAAAAATATTAACTCAGATTGATTTTGATGTAACAATTCCAACTAATATGCTAACATTCAAATTAAACAATATTAATGCGTTAAATTTAGATTTTTTAATAAATATACAAAAGCATTCTATAAATCATTCAGCAATGAAATTTAAAATAAATGAAGATGATGATTCTCGAAACATAGAATATTCATTTAGTGAAATTTCTGCTATTATTGCAAAAATAGAAGAATTAACAGCAGATATACCAACTGATATGGATGAAGCTAATAAATTTTATAAAATATATTCAAGAATTACAAATATGATGACCTATGATCATATATGTATTGTAAAGCAAGACAAAGCTAAATATGATAGATTTCATACAACAGATAACTGGCAACAAGCTAAAAAGAAATATAATGAAAAAATGGAACAAATAAGAAAAAATCCTGCTGGATTGTATGGAGGATTAGTAGATGGAAAAGCAATTTGTGCAGGATATGCTTTGATACTTCACGAAGCATTAAAATATACTGGATTAAAATCTTTGTATGTAACTGGATGTCAACTAGGAGTGAGTGGACACGCTTGGAATCAAGTTCAAATTGATGGAAAATGGTATAATTGCGATCCAACATGGGACTCAGAAACATATCGTTTTACTAAAAAATATAAGTATATGCTGCTAAATGATGAAGATTTTAATAAATCTCACGGAAAATTCTCAGCATTTAGAACAAAAACGGAGCATAAATGTAAAAGTAAATTTGATTATAGTAAAATTCAAGGACTTTCACTTAGTCAAATACAAACTGGTGAAAGGATAGGAGGATATAGCTTATGAGTGAAAAAATAATAGATAAGAATTTACTAAGAACCATAAGATTGAAAATGTGTACGAGTAATGTGAATAGTATTGAAGAAATAGAAGATATATCTATTCAAAATGTAAATTGGATGGAAAACAAATTAAACATAGACTTAATAGAAATCTCAAAACTTAAAAATTTAAAAAGTTTATCTTTGAAATTTTTTGAAATTACAGATGAAGTTATCGAAGCAATTAATAAATTGAAAATTTTAGAAACAATAGATTTTTCAATGTGTATATTTAAAAATACAAAGGTACTAGAACCAAAATTAAAATCAGTAGTTATCTATAATTGTCAAAATTTTAATATCAGTATGTTAAATGAAAATGCAGTATTAGAAGATTTACAAATCACTCATTCTGGAATTGTAGATGTTTCTGATGTTAGCAATTTTAAAAATTTAAAATATTTGAAAATTGCTCATTGTAGTGCTATTAGTATTCCAAATATTTCAAAATTACAAAATTTAGAGCGAATTTACTTAAATCATATAGAAATACCATACGATATTGATATATCTAATATGCTAAAATTAAGATTTATTTCACTAAGTGGTTCTAATGTTTTAAATAAAGAAAAATATATTGAGAATCTATATAAACAAAACAAAGAAATAACAGTAGAATTTGAAGAAAATGATTTACCAATAGAATAGGAGAAAACTATGGATAGTTATAAAAAAATTGAAATAAGTGATAATAAAAATGAATATATGTATGATTATAATTTTGGAATAAGTAACTCTAATACAAATATTCAACAAGAATATGAAAAAAAAGTTGATATTTTATTAGATGGAATATTATCTAATAGAATTAGTAATATAAAAATAGACGAACTTAGTTAAGTTTCGTCTTTTAATTTTGCTTAAACCCTAAGCTATTATTCAAATTATAGTATAAAAAATTTATTATAATAAATTCTTTATACTTTTGCACTACTCTCTCGGAGTGTGCTTAGTTATTACTACAATCTGCAAATTACAACGCTTTCTAGGTACCATACTACTAGAATCATATATGTTTTGATTTCAATATTCTTTTTTCGTAGTTATCTTTTGTTTTAATTAAAAGATTTTTATGATAACTACTATACCATAATATATTTATATTACGGTAGAAGAATACGTGAAATAAAACGATGATCGTTCCCCTTACTAACGAAACAATTTTACAGTTATATGTAATAACTATATTTTAAGTATAACTATATTATACTATTTTTTTAGTATTATGTCAATTTTAGGCTTTTTTAAGGTGTATTTAATTTATGATAAAATCACCTTAAAAGTTTGTAAGCAAAAATTTCACC
>CANRKG010000063.1 GCA_947631155.1 uncultured Bacilli bacterium | reverse complement strand
ATAAAATTTGACAAAAAAATAACCATTTTATAATGGTTTCCGAAGATTTCCTGTTTTAAAACTGATAAATTCCCGAATGCATTATTTTTTTACACTTAATAAGAAAAAATACAAGAATAATAACAAAATAACTTTAATATTGTTTTTTTTAATGTTATAATAAATAGGTAAGATAGGGGTTTTTAATATACTATTGTTTAGATTGGATGTGTGCCTTTATGGGAATATTTGACAAACGTAAGAAAAAGAATAAAGCAGCTCCTGAAAATGTTCAAGTAACAAATGCAGAGGGTGTAATGCCAGTTGAACAAGCAAGTGTGAATACTAATTCATCTTCTTTAAATGCTGATGCAAGTACTCAAGCACCAGTTGAAGCTAATAATCTTGTTTCTCAACCTGCAGATAATGTTATTAATGAATCAGTAGTTAGTGCTGAAAATAACGCTGAAGTTGTTAATTCTGGACAGGAATTAGCTGTTGATTCTCAAACTTCAATAGAAGAGAGTACAAATAATATTTATAATACGCATCCAGAAGATTTAGTAACGAATGAAGCAGCACCTTCTAATAGTGTAGAAGTGCCTTCAGAACTACAAATCCAAAATGTTGAAACTCCTGTAAATAATGAGTCTGCTTTTCCTGATATTTCACAAACAGCTGCTGTAATAGATAACCCTGAACCAGCTCCTGTAGAAAATCAACAATTGTCTGTAAATCCTGCTGAAATTTTTGAAGGTGGAGAAGAAAAAGCCGATGTTGTTACAGAGATTGTTTCTTCTAATGTTGAGGATAATAATTCTGTTCAAGGTAATAATGGGGCAACAACTGAACAAGTAGTTGATAGTCCAGATTTAAATAATAAAGACGAATTTATTGAAGCGACTGAAATAGATGAAAATGGAAACAATGAAGAGAAAGTTATTCCAACTGAGCCAGAGCGTACAGATTCAATACTAGATATAAATGATTCAACTGAATTTGTTGAAGCTAGTGAATTAGAGAATAGTAATAATGTTGAAGTTTCTGATAATAATGTATCTGAAACTTCTGTAAATAATGAAAATTCAGGAGTAATTACTTCTGAAGCAACTAATGAAGTTGTAGAAATTAAAAATGAGGAAGTAGTAGATAATAATGAAATTTCCGAAGTATCTCAAGTAAAAAGTACTTCTTCAAATGAAGAACAACCAGTTGTTGAAAGTGTAAGTGAGGCAGAAGTATCTTCTTCAGAGGAAACTAATAGCTCTAATGATGATTCTGCTGAGGATTTTGATAATACAGTTATTAATTTAACTAATGTTCCTGCTGATGGATTGATGGTTCAAGAACCTAGTATAAGTGAAAATAATTCAATTAATGAAAATGTAGAAGAACCAATAAATGAGACTGAAATTGACAATGAAACTGAAGTTAATAATGAAGCTGAAGTAAATGTTGCAGAAACAACTGAGGAAATTAAAGACATTGTAGAAAGTGAACCTATTATTCCAGAGGAAATAGCTGAAGGACAGAAACAAAGTGATGTTGTTGAATTAGAAGCAACGTCAAATCCTCCTGCGGAAAATGAAATAATAGAGGAAGTTGGACAAGAACCTACTCCTGAGGTAGTAACATCAGAATTACAAGATAGCGTTACTTCTACTAATGTTGAAAATAGTGATAATGTAATAGAGAGTTTAGATCAAAATGTAGAAACTATTGAACAATTAGAAGAACCAACTGAACAATTAGTTGAAGAAAATATTCCTGAGCAATTAGAATTAACTGATGAAAGTGAAGTAATTCCTACAGAAAATATTCAAACAATTGAAAATGTAGAGGAAAGTATGCCAACTCAGGAAAATGAACAAGAAGTAGTTTCGGAAATAGTTGAAGAAGTAAATGATTCAGAAAATGTTAATAATATTGATACAATAAATCCTGTAGAAAATAATGTTGAAGTTAATAATGGTAAAAGTGGCGAAAATGTTTCAACTGAAGAAGTAACAGAAGAAATACAAGAAAATACATCAGTAGAAGAAGTACAAGAAGCAACTGGTGAAGTTACAGATATTGTAGCAAACGAAGAACCATTAAATCCATTAGTAGCAGAAGAAGTTAGTGAAGAACCACAGGAAGTTGTTGAAAATGCAGAAGTAGGTACGGAAGAAAATACTATTGTAGAAACAAGCGAAGGTACTGAGGCAGAAGAACCTAAAGAAGAAACTGAAGAAGTTACTGATATTGCAGTAAATGAAGAGCCATTAAATCCATTAGAAACTGAAGCGACTCCTGAAATTACAGAAACAACAGAGACTCCCGAGACTTCAGAAGAAGTAGTTGAGATAAATGAAACAGAAAATGAAGTAGAAGAAGCTAATATGGAAGAAGCTCAAGCTATAGAAGAATCTTCAGAGGATGTTGGTACGGAAGAGGTTACTGAAGAACCAAAGGAAGTTGTTGAAAATGCAGAAGTAGGTACAGAAGAAAATACTAGCGTAGAAACAAGCGAAGGTACTGAGGCAGAAGAACCTACAGAAGAAACTGAAGAAGTTGCTGATATTGCAGTAAATGAAGAACCATTAAATCCATTAGAAACTGAAGCAACTCCAGAAGTTACAGAAACAACAGAGACTCCCGAG
>CANRKG010000062.1 GCA_947631155.1 uncultured Bacilli bacterium | reverse complement strand
TATGCTTTAAATTTTCTTAAAAATAAATTTAACAAATTTACAAAAAAACTATTGATTTTTATTAGCAAGTTTTTATGCTATAATTAATTTGGATAATTTAAAATAAATAGAAAATAAGGCTTCATTAAATTTTATGGAGTTATTAAGCATTACATGAAAGTTGAAGTTGTAATTATTATTTAAATTTAAATAATGATAAATTAAAATGATGAAAAATGAGGTGTTTTTTAATGGCTAGAAGTTTTATAAGAAAAATAAAAGATAATTTTCAATATGATAAAAGAAGATACAACGAATTTGTTCAAAAGTATGGATTTACTTTACCTAAGTATTTATTTATTAATCAATATTTAAAAATTTTCTTTAATAGTGATAATGATGATATAGGGTTTGAAAGATTATCAAGATTAAAGAACTTTTCTGATGATGAGATAGAAAAATTTCTAAAGTTAATAGAAATCCATAATATATTAGTTAACTCTCCTAATTATAGATGGATAATTAATGATAAATATTATTATACATTTATAGCTGATTATTTTGAAAATTTTGATTTGATTAATACAATAATAGAGTTAGACTTAATTGATTTATATATTAAATTTAAAGATATCTTTTCTTATAAAGAATTTCTTGATTTTTCAAAAAAATTTGATAATGATAAAAGTATTTTAGATAAATTATCTATTCAAGATGTTAAAAATAAAAATTTTTTAAATCTTGTAGAGTTATATAAGAAAAAACTACCAAATGAAAAAGAAATTATTGAATTATATAATACCAATTATACTTTCCGATTAATTTATAATAACTATTCTAATAACTCTTCTAATGAAAGATTGCTATTTATTGTATTAGAAAATTATCATGATTTAAATAATGTTGATAAATTATATAATTGTATTAGGATTTTGGAGAATTTTCCTAAGTTGTATAATACTATGAAAGAAATAACGCCTGATTTAGAATTAGTTATAAAAAAAATGCTAGTTGATGAAGATTTTTATCAAACTATGCTTTTACTAATAACGCAAACAAATCTTGAAAATGTTTTAGAATCTTTTGAACTTTCAAAAAAAATATTTAAAAATAAGGATCAATTTTTTGACTTTATTACTTTACAATTGGATAGTTGTAACACTTTAGCTGACTTAAAAAATTTGTTTAGAAAAACATTTCCTGAATGTTCAATTTTAGTTAATTTTAATTCTGACATAATAGACGATGATGATGTTAAAATTTGTTATGATATTTGTAATATAGTAGAAGAATCAACTGATTTAAATGTCTTTAAAGAAAAGTTGCTTGAATTTTATCAGAATTTTGATATATATAAATGTCGTGAAAAAGTTATAAAGTTTTTAGTTAAATCAGAACTTGATGGATTATTTGATAAAGTTATTGATGAAAAGAAAATGATGGATTTGCCAAAAGAAAATAAAACAATTGGAAATAATAAAATACTAGTTTATCATTTAGAAGATATTCCATTTGAAGCTATTATACATGTTATTTCTAGAGAAAATAAAAACTTGAATAAGATTTTAGATTTAAAAAAGCATCCTGAAAATTGGGGAACAAAAGGTGAAGGATCTACTTTGCTATCACTTAGTATGGTCGGAAATAAACATGAAGATATTTTTGGGGGTACTCTTTCTAAATCTGATTTAGATACCTTAATTATTGGATTTGGACCAATTGCTTTAGAACAGGTGTCTTCACTATCGTCACATGATTCAGCAAGTAGAACAGATAATGCTAATTTTAAAAATAATCTAGGATCTATTGTTAAAAGATCTGAAGACTTTAAATATTTAATGAACTTTAATGTAGGTTATAATGAAATTGCAGTTTCTAGATTTTTACCTAGTGGTGATTCGAGAAAACCTATTTATATTTTAATAGGAGAAGAAGATATTGATAATTTAACTCCAACATCTCCACAAGTACTTTGGGCTACTTATTTTAATATACCTATTATTGCAGTTAATTATAAAAAGTATAAAAATAATGTTATTGGTGTTTTTTGTACTATGTTAAAAGAAGTTTCTAACTTGCCAGATGATGAAAAACTAGCAAAATTACCTGAATTAATGGCAAATTACCCATATATGTATTGGGGGAGTAAATTAGATTTTAATAATTCAATTCTTGCTCTTAAGTTATTTCATATTTTAAAATTGTATTCCGAAAATAGAAATGAGGAAACTACTATTAGTATAAGGAATATTAGGATTCCTAGCCCTGATAGAAAGAGTGTAAATATTTTTGACTTTATAGAATCAGGTTTAACTAAAACAAGCAGTTTATATTCAGCTGATATAAATAATGAAATTATTAATGCTAGATACAAATTACATTCTATAAAAGAGCTTTTTATGTATGATATTGCTCATTTAGCTTCTAAAAATGATATTGATAGTAAAAAATTATAGTTTGAGAATTAAAAATAAATTAGGACTATGTGTATGCAATGGTTAATTCTTTGTATAGTAAGTAATGAAATAAGATATTTATTTTTGGTGTTATGTCTTATAATTTTTTTAAAAAATATTGTAAATTTTTGTTATAATTACAATTTTTAAATATTTTAAATAAATAAAAAGAGGTGATAATTTTGTTAAGCAAATTAGAACTATCTAAAAAGTTTTTAAAAAATAATAGTATTATAAAA
>CANRKG010000061.1 GCA_947631155.1 uncultured Bacilli bacterium | reverse complement strand
CGCCCACCTCCACTTTGAATGCAGATACGGGGGTTCTGTATATAACCCGATGAACGAATACTGATTAATAAAATTTTCCAAATTTTAAGACAGCGACCTATTAGGACGCTGTCTTTTTCTCATGATTTTTTATGTGTAATACTAATTACACCTCAATACATAATAAATTTTATTTCTTATACCTAATTTATGTGATACTTATATGATAATTTTAGTTATGTAACCAACCATTGCGTAACACAATTTTGAATTTTATTATTCCAGTCGTTTTCATCCATAGCAAATTCTTCTTGCAACATGACTTCATCAAGAAATTGCCGAATATCCTGCGGTGTCGGTTGTGTATGATAATTATAAGAATTTTCGATAAGTCTCATAAATTGATCTAATTCTAACGGAATAATTTTTGTCTTTCCTCCATAATACGAGATACCTATTTTATTAAGTGCGAAAAAATGAGCCAAACATGCTTTGTTGATAGTAGGTGCAATAAAAAGGCAATATGCCTCTTTACCCTTCCTTTTTTTCATTTGTCCAAAATGGCGTGCTACAGGTTCACCCTCACTTTCATATTGGCGCTGTCCTTTTTGCATAGTAACCTCAACAGAAAGTACAAAATCATTATAGTCGCACTCAATATCAGGCATATTTCCAGACGCGGTAGAAAGCGGATGCCCTGCATCATCAAAATTAAAATTACCTCTTATATTTCCACCATCAAGCATTGTCATTGCTCGCCATGTGTTATATTCTAACATCAAAGGTGCATCATAATACCCATCAGAAATGATTTCGTTAAATGTGTCAATAATTTCTGAATATAGCGCATATGACTTTATTTCCTCAACCTGTGCCCTAATAACTGCCTTTTTACGCTGTTCAACAATACTACTACATAGATCCTTTAGCTCGTCAATATTCATTTCTATAAGTTGCCGTTTTGTATATTCACTTATACGCATTATATAATCAATAATGTTATCAACATTATCAACATATAGAACTGGGCTTGACGCATTAAACAAGTATAATTTATATCTGTCCATATCATCTGTAAACACGGGTTTCCTGTCCACAGTTTCAAGTATAAAGTCAACTTCTTTCAACTTGTCAGTATAGAAAGATATGGAACGGTTCTTGTGTGAAATAGAAACAAGCCCAGTATATCGCAGGTAACGAAAACAAGCATCCGCATAGTCTCGCGTATTTCTTTTTTTAGTAGAAAGAAACTTTTTCAAACTCTTATCTGTTGTTTCACGGGTTTTTGTTTTTCCCGCATCAATATAGTCAGAATATGTTTGTAATAATACTTCTGTCCATTTTTCATCGACAAATTTCTTATACCGACCTTTATGGAACTCTTTTTCTGTTCTAAAATCAAGTATAGATTCTTTGACAATATCATATTGTCTATAGTCTGTCATCATTAAAGCAAAAATTTTTAATTCATCAAATGACATACTTCCTAAATCTCGAACAAGACGCATAATCTCCAAATATGGTTTAATAAAAAAAGTGCCTTTAATAGTATCTATTTCCACATGATATGGAGAAGGAAATTGAAATTTTAATAATTGCCGCAAAAACACCTCCTGTGGGCGTTTTCCATAAATAAATGCTTTTCCAGCATCTGTCAACTCGATATGCGGAGACAAGTCGACAAACCCTAATGCTTTTGGTGCTCGATTAATTCTATCTCTTGCACTAAAATCCTTATTGTTTGCAGAACCATTTCCCTCAAAAAAATTAGATTGCGCTAACAAGTCTACAAATTCAATTTGAGATTGTTTGTTCCACTTTCTCCCAGTAAAATGTTCACATAAAAGTTGAATTTCTGGTATCATTTTGGACGGTGTACGTGGAGATGTTGTAAAGAATAAGGCCCTATTTTTCAAATATGCCATATATTCACCTTTCTACTTAATAGTTTTTTACAATAATATGCATTTTATCATTTTTGAAACGATTTCTTATGTTAACAGCATAGTTTTTATAATATTCATCAAATATAAAATTTCCATATAATTCTTCTGTTAGCGGAGTTTTTCCAATTATCATTAAAGCTCTACAGGACAAATTTCGAAAGTCTACTGCTAAACGCCTATGCTCAGATTCATCAAAGCCATTCATCATATCAATATTGCCATAATCATTGAAAACACAATCATATGGCGGATCAAGGAAAATAAAATCGTCTTCTCTAACCATATTAAATATCTGTCTATAATCGACATTGAATAGTTCTGCACCCTTCAATAGGTCACTATGCTGTTTTGTAACTAACCGTGTATTCAAATTCGGATATCTACCAAACGGAACATTATATTCGCCATCTTTATTATAACGTATCATTCCAGAATATGCTGTTTTATTAATAAAAAAATATAATACACCGTCTAAATATGTTTCATCTGGGTGGTTAAATAACTCTCGCATTCGATAATATAAATCTTCATTGGCATTAGGCACTCTTTCTCCATTGGATTGTGTCTTTAATAACTTAAATCTCTGCTGGTTTTCTTCATAAATACCCTGGATTTCATCAAGCTGTCTTCGCATAAGTGAGTACTGATCACGCAACTGCTGGTAGAAAGTCATAAGACGTTTGTTCACATCATTAATAATAGCATTTTCTGGTTCAAGATAAAAATATACAGCGCCACCACCAAAAAAAGGTTCAATATATCTATTAAAATCATCTGGAATATATTGCAAAAAGCGCGGTATTTCACGCGATTTTCCACCACGATATTTCAAAACAGGGTTCATCGGTTTAATCCTCGCTTTCTTTGCATATAAAAACTTGTTTTATATTATAGCATATTTTTTAAAAAAGTTCAATAGTTAGCGTAGAACTACTGTTTCACTTTATCTGCCATAATCATAATACAATATAGGACTTTATATCTATCAAAAATTCAACACGGATATAATATTAAACGCCGATACAGTCAATAATATACCTTATAATTTCAAGATTTAAAATTACTTAAAACTGGACTTTTTCCGAGCTTATAATTAACATTGAAAAAAACTTCTGTCACAAAATCTAATAGAAATATGCCTCTATAAGCGGATTTATAAATTCAATGGACAGTCTTAAAAACTCTTACTATTCTCATGGTTAACTTTTTAAATAGCTGTATTTTCTTACTTTCCAAACTCATATTTCCATCATTTTAAATCGAACATATGTCTTGACTTAAATAGAACGTTTGTGTTATAATAAACATACGTTTTAAAAGGACGCGGAGATTA
>CANRKG010000060.1 GCA_947631155.1 uncultured Bacilli bacterium | reverse complement strand
TTTATTTGGGGTAAGGGGAAGTCTGCCCTTTTTTATCTATTTTTATAAAATAAATTTTGTTTTTCTTTTCAGACTAACACTTCCTTATGACGTTCCTGATTATATCATATATAATTAAAAAAAACTAGAGTTTTTTAATTATTTGCTAATGTTATACATAAAAAATGAATATAGAACAAGACAGAACTATATCCATTTTTAAGTAACATTTTCGATTTTATTACTGATTTTGTTGGTAATATTGACTCATAACATAATCAGATTCTTCTGGAGTAAGTTCTTCATAATAACTATCCTCATCTTCAGTTACTTCTTTAACAATCAATATTTGTTCAGGATTATTAACCTTTGCAAAAATTACATATAAATCGTCTTTGATATTAATACTATCGTATATAAAGTACTCTCCATCATTAAATACTTGTACTTGAACTTCTTTTTCTTCCATATTATTTAGCTGCTCCCTTATTATTCTCATCTTTACTCTTTTCTTGGTTATATCTGTGTTGATAAAGATCTCTTTTTTCTTGATGGCTCATTTTAAAGCCAAGTGCATTCTCTGCTGTTCTTTCATTAAACGTTTTTGTTAAACCAATATATATTTCGGAATCAGTTAAACCTTCTTTCGATGCTGTTTGTACCATTGAATTAACTCCATCATCAAAATTATCAAAATAATGTGAACCTTCATTTATAATAAATCCGACATTAGAATCATCTCTGTAACCAAAACTACCTGTAGCTTCACTAAAATCTTTTGCTATATATTCGCTTCCAACATAATTTTGGTAACCTCTCTCTGCCCCTAAAGCCACAGCACTTCCTGCTACAAATATCAAAGCTGCTGCTACTTTAGCAGTAGTTATTCGTTTTTTTATTTTTCTTTTTTCCATTCTTTCTTCATATCGTTCTCTATATGATTTTACATTTTGAGCATTTTGGGTATTTTTATCCATAAATTCCACCACCTCATACTTGTATAGTATAGTAATTAATAAAAATTGTCAATATATTGAAAGGTTATAAATTTATTTAGACACTTTAAACATTAGCCCTTTATAATACTTCCAAGCTAAAATTCTAAAAGCTAATTTATTAATTTGTTCTTCACTAATTCTTCTATTTTCAACAGATTGTTTTAACTCCTTAAAACTCTTTTCATAATCTGCTACAATTAATAAATCATTACCTGCTAAAATTGCTTTTTCTACACTATTATCAATTTTGGAAGTAGCTCCCATCGATAAATCATCTGTTATAGTTACTCCCGAAAACTTTAGTTCATTTCTAAGTATATTATGAGCATTTTTAGATAAAGATGATGGATTAGCTGGGTCAATACTATTAACAATATTATGACTAAGTAAAATGGCTTCAGCACCTGCTTCTATTCCAGCCTTAAATGGAGGAAAATCATTTTTTCGCATTTCTTCTAAAGATCTCTCATCTACTGCAGTATCTTTATGAGTATCACCATTATTACCATAACCAGGAAAATGTTTTAGTGTATATGACACTTCCTTATTTTTACTTGCTTCAATAACTGTTTTAGCATACTCTGATGTTATTTCTGTATTTTCACCAATAGTTCTATCATACATATAGCTAGATGGTTCAGTCGAAACATCGACAACTGGAGCTAAATTCAGATTTAAGCCTAACTCAGTTAAAAGATTAGTTTTTTCTATAGTATCAGTCTTAATGCGCTCTAAACCTCCTGCTTGGTATAATTCTTTTGGGGATAAAAATTTTTCTTTTCTTAACATTGGATTACTACTAACACGTACTACTTTTCCACCTTCTTCATCTACTGCTGTTAAAATAGGTATTTTGGAAACTTTCTGTAAAGTTGACATCTCATTAGCTACAGTCTCTTTAGATTTATCAGTAAAATCTTTAGCATAAAATACATAGCCTCCAAATTGATATTGTTTTAAAATTTCTGCCTGATTATTATCTGGGTATCTAACTAATAAAAGTTGACCTATTTTTTCATCTAATGATAATTCTTTTAACTTGTTATATGCTAAAATATAATAATCACTAAAAATCCCATTATCTAAATAATCTACTGGAATACCATCCTCATTAGTAGTTACTGCTTTAACTTTATAATTCATAATATTAGTTTTCTGAGTGGTATTTAATTTGTCTAAAACACCAGTATACTCAATTATAATATGATTCCCTATTTCTGTACTAACATCTGCTGTTTTAAATGTATATATAATATTATTACTATCTTGAACCGTTAGTTCTTTATCATTAGAAGATAAAACCATAGCTTCTATCTTTTTAGTTTTTAAAGGTTTATCTTTATTAAAAGAATTAATAGTAAATAAACTTATTATACCTAATAATATAACTGCTAAAATTGAAATAAAAATTTTATTTTTCATTGTCATCACCTAATATTATTATATTACCTACACTTATTTATATGATTATAACACATATTACAAGTTTTATTATTCCTAATTTTTTTATAAAAATAACTAATAATCAAAATTGATAACAAAATTAAAATAGGTATTTTTAAACTACCTATATATTTATTTACTGTAGTCCATCCTTTACCTAAAGTATAACCTATATAAACAAATACAAATGTCCAAGGAATACTACCAATAGTGGTATAAATAAGAAATTTCCAAAATGATAATCTCATAATACCTATTGGTAAAGAAATAAGGGTTCGAATAATAGGAAAATTTCTTCCTATTAATGCACTAATTAAACCGTATTTATTAAACCAGGAATCTGATTTTACTAAATCTTCTTCTTTCATAAAAAAGTATTTACCATATTTTTTTATGAAAGGCTTTCCTCCAATATACCCCATCAAATAAATAGCTATAGCACAAAATACACTTCCTAATAAACCAATTATAAATGCTCCCCAAAAAGAAAAAATATGACTAGAAGCCAAAATACCACCTGTTGCTAAAATAACTTCACTGGGAATAATAATTATAATTGCTTCTAATACCATTCCTAAAAACATACCAAAATAACCATATTGCTCTATTAAATTAACAACAAAATCTCCCATATAATCTCTCCCAATAAAATATATGAGAATTACATTAAATTATTAAATATTTATAATTTTATTAATAAAAATGAATATAATAAAAATAATAAAAATGTATAATATTTTTTTATAAATTTGTTGACAAATAATTTTTTTTTAGTATAATAAATATTGTCTACTTAATTAGTCGAATCAAGATTCGATTAATAGTAATTATGCGGATGTAGTTTAATGGTAGAACCTTAGCCTTCCAAGCTAACTACGGGAGTTCGATTCTCCTCATCCGCTCCAGT
>CANRKG010000059.1 GCA_947631155.1 uncultured Bacilli bacterium | reverse complement strand
TTTTACTATTTTTACCAATTTAGTCTTACAAATTATATATAATATTATTTTCTGAAATTTAATTTTTCATTTAAGCAGTTATAAATTTACTTTTCTATTTTTTGTTTTAAATCATAAAGAAATTTTAAAGCATCAATAGGTGTCATTTCTAAAGGATTAATTGCTTTTATTTCTTCTTCTATTTCATTAGTTTTTTCTTCTTCTTTTACTTCTTCTGTATTAAACTCAAATAGTGATGTTTGAGTAAAAGTTTCTTGTTTAATATTATCTTTTTCATAAATATTTAAAATTTCTTCACTACGTTTTATTAATTCTTTTGGTAATTTAGCTAAAGAAGCAACATTTATTCCATAACTTTTATCTACAGAACCTGATTTTACTTTATGTAAAAAGGTAATTTGTCCATCTTCTTCTTGTGCAGAGACATGAACATTTTTAAGATTTTTTAAGTTGTTTTCTAACACAGTTAGTTCATGGTAATGAGTAGAAAACATTGTTTTGGCTTTTATTTTGTCATGAATATATTCTAATATTGCTTGGGCTAAACTCATTCCATCATATGTTGCAGTACCACGTCCTAATTCATCAAATAAAATTAAGCTGTTTTCAGTAGCTTCACTGATTGCATAATTGGCTTCTTTCATTTCGACCATAAAAGTTGACTCACCACTTACTAAATCATCACTAGCTCCAATTCTTGTAAATATTTTATCAAATATAGGCATAGTAGCACTCTTACATGGAACAAAACAACCAATTTGAGCCATGATAACAGTAATCGCACATTGTCTCATATAAGTCGATTTTCCAGCCATATTTGGACCTGTTATTAATAAGATATTAGTATTTTTATCCATGATAATATCATTAGAAACATATTTATCTTTTATTACTTTTTCAACTACTGGATGACGGCATTCAATTAATTTTAGTTCATGTGTATCAACTAAATTTGGTTTAACAAATTTATTATCGTCACTCACAATAGAAAAAGCCTGGAGCATATCAACTTCACTAATTATTTTGGAAATTTCTTGAATTTTACTAATATATCTTTTTACAAATTCACGAATATCCATGAATAATTTATATTCTAGATTGATAATTTTTTCTTCTGCACCTAAAATAATATTTTCTTTCTCTTTTAGTTCTGGGGTTATAAAGCGTTCACAATTAGCTAGTGTTTGTCTTCTTTCATATCCATATTCATCTTTGACAAGATGCTTTTGGCCTTTGCTGACTTCAATATAATAACCGAAGATTTTATTAAAACCAACTTTTAAATTTTTAATACCTGTACGTTCTTTTTCTTCTTTTTCAATATTTAAAATAAAATCCTTAGAACCACTACTAATACTTCGTAACTCATCTAATTCACTATTATAACCATCTTTAATAATTGACCCTTCCTTTAATGATAATGGTGGATCTTCTTTAATAGTTTTTTCTAAAAGTAAGGTAACTTCGTCTAAAGTTTCAATGGTTTTATCATACTCTAAATTTTCCAATAAAGTTTTAATTTTAGGTAGAGCTTTTAAACTTCTTTTTAGTTGAAGTAAATCACGAGCATTTAAATTACCATAACTAATTCTACCAGCTAAACGTTCTAAATCATAAACTTCATCTAAAACAGTTCTTAAATCATCACGAATAATAAATTCAGTTGATATCTTTTCAACAAAACTATATCTTCTTTCTAATTCTTTTTTATTAGTAATAGGATTTTCAATTTGATTTTTTAAATAGCGGGAACCCATAGCTGTTTTACACTTATCTAATAACCATAATAAGCTATATTGTCTATCTCTTGATCTAATTGTTTCAACTAATTCTAAATTTCTTTTAGTATTATTATCAAATAATAAAGTTTGATTCTTTTTAATTATTTCGCATTTTTTCAAATGATGAAGATCACCTTTTTTAGCATCCAAAACATAATGTAATAAATGTTTAATAGTAGTTTGTAATCTAATATCTTCAATATCTTTATAAATATATTCATATTCGTAATCTTCATAAATATCTTTAGTAATTGTTATTAAAATTCCATAATTTACTCTTAACGTATTAATTAATTCTCGATCAATATTATCACTTACTATTAATTCTTTAAAACCTTGTTTTACAATTTCTCTAATAATATCTTCATTATCTTTTTCTAATAATTCACAAAAAAATTCACCGGTTGAAACATCAGTATAGGAAATACCTTTACAATAATCAAAATCATAGATATTTGCAATATAATTATTATTTTTACTATCTAAATTATTATCAAGTCTAGTTCCTTTAGTAACTACTTGAATAACATCTCTTTTAACAGTTCCTTTTGCTGTTTTAGGATCTTCTAATTGTTCAGCGATTGCTACTTTATAACCTTTTTCAATTAAAGTATCTATATATGAAGCATAAGCATGATGAGGAACTCCACACATAGGAACTCTTTCATCTAACCCCGCATTTTTCCCAGTCAAAGTTAATTCTAGTTCACGTGATGCAGTTATCGCATCTTCAAAAAACATTTCATAAAAATCCCCTAAACGATAAAAAACAATACAATCTTCATATTTATCCTTTAATTCCATATATTGAGCCATCATTGGACTTAATTTTTCTCGATCTACAGTACTTCTTTTCATTATAGTCACCACACTTATATTTTAACAAAATAAAAAAAAGAAGTCTATAAATCCAAAGAAAAAGATAGTAAAAACTATCTTTTTGAACTATTATTTTTCTTAGTATATACAACAGGGACATCACTAGCAAGACGAATATTAGAATTTTTCCCTTTTTCCTTTTTTAATATTTCGATATAACTTTTCAATTCTTGCATTGAGTCTATATTATTTAAATTACTAATATGGGATGTTACACTTGGTTGATTTAGTTGTTTTGTCATTAATTGTAGTTGTTCATCAATATTTTGATTTTCTAGTATATCTTTATTTATTGCTGTATCATAAACTAATTCATTATAATCGCATTCTATTAATTTATCTATTAATTTCAATTGTTCTTCTATATTTCGGTTTTCTAGTATATCTTTATTTATTGCTGTATCATAAACTAATTCATTATAATCACAATCTTTTAATTTATCTATTAATTTCAATTGTTCTTCTATATTTCGTCCTGTTAGTACCTCTCGATTTGTTACTATATTGCAAACCAAATCATTATAATTACATTCGTTTAATTTATCTATTAATTTCAATTGTGAGTCAATATTTCGTCTATTTAGTATATCTGGATCGCTTATTATTTGGTAAATTAGCTCGTTATATTCATATTTTTTAAATCTATCTATTAATTGTAATTGTTCATTTAAACTTCGTTGTTTTAGTACTTTTTTATTCGTTACTACATAATAAACAGATATATTATATTCACATTCTATTATTTTATCTATTAACTGTAATTGTTCATCTAATGTTCGTTCATTTAGTATATTTTCATTTATTATTACATTATAAACTAACTCATTATATTC
>CANRKG010000058.1 GCA_947631155.1 uncultured Bacilli bacterium | reverse complement strand
AACAATTTAAAGGGATTTAACCCTATTTAATAATTTACAATATTTTTAATAAAAAGTTGTCGTACTCCTTCCTTTAGGGCACCATAGAGGTTGAAAGTCGCACCTTTGCGATTTCTTGAATATAGGTTCATAACATTTGATGTTATGGGCTTTTTTCATTGTTTGGAGGTGAATTATTACGAAAACGACCATAGAATAATTAACATTTCCCTGTGAAATAAAAACCAAACTGTAATTACAAATACAAGGGCAATAGATACTTTTCTATACTTTTTTACTTTTTCAAATAATTTTATATCTTCCTGATAATAACCAATAACAAAAAATGGCAAAAATGAAAGTGTTCTTGCAATTGAAAATGTGTTGGTTAAAATGTCCAAAAACTAAAAGAAGATAATTTATTGAATAAAGTAATTGAATTAGAGCTTTTATATAGCATTAAAGATACAGAAATATATTTAAAATTTTTAGATAATCAAATTAAATTTTATCAGCATCAAATAGAGTTTTTCAAAGATAGTAAACCATTATTTTTCAAAAGAAAAAATTAGCAGAACATAATAAAAAAATAGAAGAATATGAACAAAAAATAATCGAAAATTATAAAAAATAAATGAAGAAATAGACTATATAATCAAAATTAAAGAAACCACCAGTATTATAAATTAAAATAATAAATTTTAATGGTATAATATTTAGTGAAACAAATAATAATTTGTCGAGGAGATGATATAGTGGAAGATAAGACAATATTCAAAGATTTAAAAATAGATTTTCAAAAATTATTACAATTAGGATTTGTTAAAGAAAATAATTATTATAAATATGAAACTAAAATAATGAAAGATCAATTTTCTTTAATTATAAAGATAGATATGAATAATGTTATAAGTTCTAATGTTATAGAACTTTCTACAAATGAAAATTTTATGCCTTATTATGTTACAAGTACAACAGGAGATTTTGTAGGAAAAATAAGAGAAGAATATAATAAGATTATTGAAAAAGTTAAAAATAATTGTTGTTCTAAAAACATATTTAAAAGTGAATATGCTAATCTGATTATTGAATATATAAGACAAAAATATAATGATGAATTAGAATATTTATAGGAGAAATTTCCTAATAATGCTATATGGCGAAATAAAGACAATAATAAATGGTATGGAGCATTACTTATAGCCCAAAAATCAAAAATAGGAATTAAAGAAGAAGGAAGTATTGAGATTATTGATTTATTACTAGAACCTGAAAAAATAGAAAAAATAGTTGATAATGAGAGATATTTTGCAGGTTATCACATGAATAAAAAACATTGGATAACTATAAAACTTGATGGCTCTGTTAATATAAATGAAATATATGAATTTATAAATAATAGTTATAATTTATCTAAAAATAAGTAATAGCACAAATTACAATTTATGTAACTCTCACTTTGTGTCCTGTTAATATTTTATAGTAGTTATATAATTGTTCTTGAAAGGAGCAAAAACTATGAATCAAGAAAAGATTGGTAAATTTATTGCTGAACTTCGTAAAGAAAAAAATATGACACAAGAACAATTAGCAGAAAAAATGGGAGTAACAGACAAATCAATAAGTCGTTGGGAAAATGGTAAAACTATGCCAGATATTTCAATGCTTAGTATATTAGCAAATGAACTTAATTGTACTATCCAAGAATTATTAAATGGTAGAAAGATGACCAAAGAAGAATTGATAGACTTAAGAGAAACCATTAACAATTTAGTTGAATATGAGTCAAATCAGCAAATAAAAAAAGATAAGAAATCTAACAAATATACTATAATTGGTATTATTACTTTTGTTTTAGCAATATTTAATAATGAGTTTGGTTATTTAGATTATGTCTTTAAATCTAATATGGTAGAATTTGTAGAAGGAGCATTATATGCTATTAGTATATGTGCTAATATGATTAGTTTATATAATCGTTCTCACAATATTTCTATTTGTGAAAGGAAAAAAGAACTTATAAAAAAAATTAAATAAGAATTAAATAACAATTACAAAGCAAACTCCATATATGAGATTTGCTTTTTTCATGATATAATAATTGCGATACATAATAAATATTAAAAGGAGCTTTTTTATGATAAAAAAGATATTACAATCTGTTCGTGAATATAAATTAAGAAGTATTTTAACAGTTATTTTTATTTTATTAGAAGTTATATTAGATGTTTTAATTCCTATTTTAATGACTAAAATTATTGATGTTGGAATTAATCAAAAAGATCTAAATGTTGTATTATTAATTGGAGGAGTTTTAGTTTTAGTAGCGCTTTTCTCCTTAATTTTTGGATGGCTTTCTGGAAGATTTGCAGCTATTTCTTCTTCAGGATTTGCTAAAAACTTAAGACATGATATGTATTATAAAATCCAAGAATATTCTTTTGAAAATATTGAAAAATTTTCTTCATCAAGTTTAGTTACTCGTCTTACTACTGATGTAAATAATGTTCAAATGACTTATCAAATGTTAATACGTATTGCTATTCGTGCCCCAATGATGTTTTTATTTTCTTTATTTATGGTTTATACCATCAATGCTAAATTAGCTCTTATTTTCTTAGTGGTTGCACCTATTTTGGGATTCTTATTATTCTTTATTGCTAAAAAAGCTCATCCATTATTTGAGAGTGTCTTTCATACCTATGATGATTTAAATAATAGAGTACAAGAAAATGTAAGAGGAATTCGTGTTGTAAAATCTTATGTTCAAGAAGATACAGAAATATCTAAGTTTAAAGGCATTTCTAATAAGATTTATCAATTCTTTATGAAAGCTGAAAAACTAGTAGCTCTTAATACTCCTATAATGCGTTTATGTATTTATTCTTCAATTATTATTATTTCTTTTTTAGGTTCTAGATATGTTGTTCAAGGAACACTTAGTACAGGGGAATTAACAGGAGTTATTACTTATGCTGCTCAAATATTAAATAGTTTAATGATGTTATCAATGGTATATGTTACTTGTATTATTTCAATTCCATCTATGGAACGTATTGTAGAAGTATTAGAAGAAAAACCAACAATTAGAAATGTGAAAAAACCAATTCAAGAAGTAAAAAATGGTGAAATAGAGTTTAATCATATGAATTTTGCCTATGTTAAAGATAAACCAGTATTAAAAGATATCAATATAAAGATTGAATCTGGGGAAATGATAGGAATTATTGGTGGAATAGGATCTAGTAAAAGTACATTAGTTAATTTAATCCCAAGACTTTATGATGTAACTTCAGGAAGTATTAAAGTAGCAGGTGTAGATGTTCGTGATTATGACATTGATGTTTTACGTGATTCTGTAGCAATCGTTCTTCAAAAGAATGTCCTATTTAGTGGAACGATAAAAGAAAACTTACAATGGGGTAAAAAAGATGCAACGTTAGAAGAAATAAAACAAGTTTGTGAAATTGCTTGTTGTAACGAATTTATTTCCAAGTTTAAAGATGGATATGACACTTATATTGATCAAGGTGGAACTAATGTTAGCGGTGGTCAGAAACAAAGATTGTGTATTGCAAGAGCCTTACTAAAAAGTCCAAAAATTATTATTTTAGATGATTCAACAAGTGCTGTAGATACTAAAACAGATGCCATGATTCGTAAATCATTCCGTGAATATATTCCGGAGGTAACAAAAATAATTATTGCTCAAAGAATTTCTAGTGTTGAAGATTGTGACCGAGTTATTGTTTTAGATAATGGTGAAGTATCAGCTTTTGATACACCAAAAAACTTATTAAAACACAATAAGATTTATCAAGAAGTTTATTACTCTCAAGTAAAAGGAAGTGATAGAGATGAGTAAAAAAAGCAAAAAACATACTCTTTTACGTTTATTAAAATATATTACTTCCAGATTTAAAAAACAATTAGCAATT
>CANRKG010000057.1 GCA_947631155.1 uncultured Bacilli bacterium | reverse complement strand
TTCTTAAGTATTTCTTGTCTTCCCTTTTTACCATATTCTTTAGCCTGTTTCTCATTATTATATAATTCTATTACTGCTGTAGCTAATGCTTCAGAATCATTTGGATCATATAATACTCCAGAGTCATGATCTGTTATCATTTCTCGTATTCCTGTGTTATTACTTGCTGCAATAGGAAGTTCTGTTAGTAATTCTTCCATGGCTACATAGGGTAAATTATCAAATAAAGATGGAATGATTCCTATCCTGGCTTTATTAAAATAATCATTTAATTTATTGTTTTCAATATATCCTAAAAATTCGATATACTTATGATATTTTTTAGGCACTATCTCTAAAAATTGTTCTTTTGGTGAATTACCATTCTGTTCTACATTATTAAAGTCACCTATAATCTGTATTTTTAAATCCTCATCTTGTATACTACCAATTATGCTTGGAATTGCTTTTGCTAAAATAAAAATTCCTTTTCTCTTTGTAAAATTACCACAGTATATAATTGTTTTGCTATTATGGTTATTAAGTAATGGATAAAAATCTTTAGTATTCGCTGGATTAGGTATTATAGAAATATCGTCTACTTTCTTTTTTGTATGATATATCGGAATTATATCTTTTAAAAACTCAGAACAACATATCACTCTATCGGATTTATTTAACATTATATTTTCGTTATGAAAAATTTCTTCTTCTACTTCATCCGGGAACATAGATATTTGATTTAATTGTTTAATGATTGTATATGATGTATGCAATTTAGTGACAATAGGAATTTCTCTTTTTGGTAAATAAGATATTAACTCTGCTGAAATTTCTGGCGATTCAATAATATCTATTTTATCAAATTGATTTATTTCTTCTATTTTATTTTTTAAATTAATTCTGTAATCATAATAGTTATTAAGATTTTGATATGGAAATTTTTTGGTAATTCTATATACATGAATTCCATTTTCATAATACTCTTGATATTTATCAAAACTACCACATATAACGGTTACCTTACATCCTGCATTATATAAAGCTTCTGCCATTCTTTTTTGATAGGTTGCTATTCCACCCAAGCTAGTTTCAGTTGGGTATTCAAAGTTTATCAAACAAACATGCATTTTCTTTCTTTTTTGATTATTATAATCTTTTATTGTCTGCTTATATATTTCAATTGCTTGTTTTGCAACTATATCTGGAGAATATTTCTTAAGTATTTCTTGTCTTCCCTTTTTACCATATTCTTTGGCTTGTTTCTCATTGTTATATAATTCTACTACTGCATCAGCCAATGCTTCAGGATTATTTGAATCATATAATATCCCAGAGTCATGATCTGTTATCATTTCTCGTATTCCTGTGTTATTACTTGCTACAATAGGAAGTTCTGTTAGTAATTCTTCCATGGCTACATAGGGTAAATTATCAAATAAAGACGGAATTATTCCTATTCTTGCTTTATTAAAATAATCATTTAATTTGTTGTTTTCAATATGTCCTAAAAATTCAATATGTTTATGATATTTTTCTGGTATTATATCTAAAAATTGTTTTTTTGGTAAATTACTATTTAACTTACTTATAATCTGTATTTTTAAATCTCCATCTTGTATACTATCAATTATTCTTGGAATTGCTTTTGCTAAAATAAAAATTCCTTTTCTTTTTTCAAAACTACCACAGTATATAATTGTTTTGCTATTGTGATTATTACGTAATGGATAAAAATCTTTAATATTGGCCGGATTAGGTAGAACACCTATATTTTTAAAATTTAATTCAGGATAATCCTTATGCATTACATTTTGTAGTATTTCAGAACAACTTACATATTTATCTGCATATTTCATACATAAATTTTCAGTTTCAATTATCTTTTGACTTAACTCATTATTTATATCAATATTATTTAATTTTGCCCACAATTGATATGAAGTATGTAATTTAACAACAACAGGTATATTATGTACTCTTAAAAAATTTGTAATTTCACCAGAAAATTCTGGTGTTTCAATTATATCTATTTTCTCTAACTTATCAATTTCCATTATCTTTTGCTTTACTAGATTTCTATAATTATTAAAACTATCAACAGTTTCTTTTTCTCTAGAAGTATACAATCTTATAACATGAATTCCATCTTCAAAATAATCTTTTTCTCTTTCTTCAGAACCACATATAACAGTTACTTTATGTCCTAATGTAATTAAACTATCTGCCATTCTTTTTTGATAGGTTGCTATTCCTCCAAAAGCAGTATCTGTTGGATACTCAATCCCAACTAAACATATATGCATTTTCATTTTTTCAACACCCTATTTTCTAACTTCTTAATAATATTATTGTCACTTAAATAATTTGCAACTATATTGTTCATTTCTTCTATTGTATATAAACTAGTGCATACTATTAATGATGAAAGACTAGCTATTTCATTAAAATTATTATAATCACCTATATCATACTGTATTCTATTTTGATAATCTGCTACATTCTCATTTCTATTTTTTATTCTTTCTGGCAATTCTCGCATAATATCTTTGTACATTAGAGTAATTATAATTGTATTTTCATTTAAATTCTTTAAGCGGATTGCATTTTCATACGATGTAGCAATTATAATTGGCTTATCACTGTCATTATTTAAGTTTGCGAATCCATATTTATGGTTGTCTTTACCAGTTATAAAGAAAAATGTATTATTTTTTTCATACATTGAAAAAGATTCTTGATCAACAAATACATAAATTTCATCATCATTATCACGCTTTTTTCTCGTTGTAAAACAAAGTGGCAACGTAACATCGTACCGTTCTATTAAAGAATTTATTATCGTAGATTTTCCAACACCTGTAGGTCCAGCCAAAACTAAAATTTTATTATTTTCCATTTTATTTTACCCTCCTACTAATTCCTTTTAATCAATAGAAAAAAGTGGACACAAAATAAGATCCACCTCCTCCAAAAATACTAATATATTAGGCTATGAATATAATTCAACTTTATTGCCACATATAATATCATTATTTTCCTTTTATGTCAATAACTTTTATTAGGAAGGTGTAGTAAACTAGATGTGGGAAAATAAAATTAATGTATAAAAAAGAGAAAACACTCTAAATCTAAAAACTGTTATATAATATGTGGACGAATGAGGGGGGAAATTATGGGAAAAATTGTCACAAAAGGTAAATGGAATCTTCAAAGTGAAAATTGGATATTAAATCCAAAAGAAGAATTATATGGAAGAAGTTTCGCTATTGCGGAATACGATAAAATTATTAACGATGAAAAAGGTAAAACAAACTACATTCTAATTGCACAGGGCTCAAGAGTGGAGGATCATACTAAAAATTTTAAAACTATTAAAGAAAAAGAAGTAAGAATTGATAATGTCTTAACTTATTTTTCTAAAGAAAATGCCAATTATGACATTCAGTTGTTTTTAATGGATGCTGATGCTCCAATAATAGAAGATGCTAAACTTTTAGCAAATTATATAGATTCTTTAGCAGTATCGCCTAATACTAACAGTATAAACATAGTGGGATTATCAAAATGTAGTGCAATGAGTTTTTATGTACCAAGTTTTTTTAAAAGTCAGGAATCATTCAAAAAAACTAATCTTTTCAATATTGCTGCTCCATATACTGGTACCAAACTTGCTTCTCCATTAATTTTTTATCCAGAAGTAAAAAAATTTATTACTGCAAAAATTGGTAATAATAAATTATCAGATTCAATATACAACAAGTTAATTAATTTCTATGAAAGTATTAGTAGTAATTCTCATATGGATTATGACATTGCAATACCAAATGGTATTCCTGAAGAAAAATTTTCAGTATATGATAAAAGTTTTATTGAAAATATCTTCTCTTTAAAAAATATTAATTCCATAAAAAGCTTAAATAATTTTAAAAATTTTGTAACTAGTATTGATAAAAATACGTTAAAGGAAGCTATTAAAACAATGAATTTAACAGGAATAGGTTTATGTCTATTAAATGACTTATTTTTTGAAGGTAAATCAGATGGTATGGTTTATACCGAAAGCCAAAGAAAAGTAGAAGAACATCTCGACTTACAAAGTTACTTTATAGCATCTCATCATGATGTTAATAGTAATACAAAGGTATTTAATAAAATTCTTGACAGTGTAAAAGATACCATCGAAGAAAGTAATGAAAAACAACTATTTTTAAAAAGAAAAAACTTATAAAATAATAAAAACTCTTCATAATCTAATAGTTAGAAGAGTTTTTATTATTTAGTTATTCCTGCAACACTCAAATTCATTTAATTAAATTTAATATCATTAATAACTGTTATTTCAAATTATAACCTAATTTTTCTAGTTCCATAATTGCTATATATGATAATTTTTCTTTTGATAACTTATCAATTTCATAAAAATCAGCTCCAAGAGAATCATCATTTTATTCATCTTAATCACTCCTCGTATAATAGTTTTTGTAAGAGATAATTTTATATTTTTTCTTACAAAAACTATTTTATTTTTTTATTCTATTT
>CANRKG010000056.1 GCA_947631155.1 uncultured Bacilli bacterium | reverse complement strand
GAAGTATATATAGGTAAGACTAAAAATGGTGAAGTAGATTTTATAGCAAAGAAAGATGGAAATATTAAATATATTCAGGTAACTTATGAAATGGCAGGTAATGATAATACCATTGAAAGAGAGTTTGGAGCATATAAGTCTATTGAAGATAATTATCCAAAATATATTATTTCTCTTGATAAAATAGATTTATCTCGTGATGGTATTATTCATTTAAATTTAATTGATTTTCTATTAAGTGAAGAGTTTTAATTAATATAGAAAAAGAAATTGAAATGGAATCAAGTATATAACAAAAAAATAAAGGTTGAAATTAAAAAAATTATCAAGCTGACATAGTAATAATAGATTCTACAATAATAATTAAAAGGATTAATAAAAGTTATTTACTAAAAGAAAGAAAAGTGATAGAATAAAATTCAAAAATGTATAATTTAATCTTTAAATAAATTAATTTAAGTGAAATTTTTGATTTAAAAAATCTATATAATTAAAATTTCGGATATCAAATTAGTTTTAATATTTCTTTCGTTAGATATACTGGTATTTAAAGATTATATGGAGGTATGAGCAAATGATTACAGAGGATAATTTATCTAAATTATATGAGGATGTATTAATTGGAAATGAATTAACAACCAAAGAATTAAATAGTTTTAAATTTAATTCTAAAGATTTAAATGATTTAATAGAACAAGGAATTATTATTAGAGTTAAAAGGGGATTATATTCTTTAAAATCAGTTGAAAAATTATTTTATTATGGTAAGAAATTGATTGCACAAAAAGAATATGATAAAGCAACTCTTTGTTTTGAAAAATGTTTTGAGATGGATCCAACACATAAAGGAGTTAGCTTTCAATTATTTTTGAGATGTATTCAAAATAAAAATTATGAGAAAGCTTTTGAATATTTTGACATTTTCTATAATAATGAAAATGAGTTTTATAATACTGATAGTAAGTTTTATTTATACTTATTGAGTATGATTACAACACTTCCGGAAAATTATAGAGAACGCGCTAAACATTTAAGTCTCAATGATATTAGAGTGGACTTTTGGGATAAGAGATATGATAGTGTTAGTTCGCAAAACAGGATAAGATTATTTGCTTTTAATCAAAAATTTATTTTAGCTATTAAAGAGTTAAATAAATCAATTGAGGAAAAAGGCAGTTTTAGTGTTCAAGATATAACTATTAAAACATTGCTTAATCAAGCTGTCGAAGAACAATTAAAGAACAAAGAGATGGTAATTGATTTAATAAAACAGAAAAAATACGATAAAATAATTGATTTTTATAATAAAATGATGAACTCACATTATCTAAATGATTCTGATAAATTTACATTTATATTAACAAAAAAATTATTAGATATTATTAATTCTAAAAGTATTCCTAGAATACAAATATACAATACAAATAATATATTTACGGCTATTAATGGTAATAATTTTGAATTAGCTTTGAAATTGGTAGATATAAGAAATCAGGAAAAAAAATATAAAAAAGATATAAATATAATATATTTATTACTTAACGAAATTGTTAGTATGTGTAAAACATTAAAAGAAAATTCCTCTAAATCACAAGAACAGGAAATTATTGAGTCTAAACAAATTCAATCTCAACCAATAGTCAAAACATCAGATGCTCCTGTATCCTCTTCTTCAACATTTGCAGATATTTTTAGATTTTTAATGAATAATGATTTAGATAATACATTTAAAACTTTAAAAAATTATCTTGCTAGTACCAACAAACTTGATTATGAATTTTTAATTATAGATCTTATTAAGGTTAGTATATTAGAAAATGATAAGGCTTTTACTAAGCCAATGACAAATTTAGCTTTAATTAGTAGAAAAAATTATTCCTTTGATATCTCTTCATATATTCAAGAGTTTTACATTAATTTATCTAACAATAATTTTGAAATTGCAAGAATATATTTAGATATTATTTCTAAGGGAAATGAATTATCATCAGAACGCATTGTTACAGATGGATTATATCAAATATTGGAGTCATCACAGAAAATGCTAGATTCCGAAAAGAATAGTAAAAACTTAGATTCTGTAAATGTAGAAATAGATGAAAGAAAAGATTATAAACCAACAAATGTCACTAATAAATCAAACTATGATGATTTAAAAGTTGAGCAAAAAACTGATGTTGATAAAAAAGATAAAATGATAAAAGAACAGATAAAAGCAGAAAAAGATTTTATTGATTCAAAATATGAAGAATTACTTAATAACAAAGGTGTAATTTTATTAAAGCCAATGGATAACGAGAGAATAAGCAGAATAATTGAAATGGTAAAAGATTATGAAGATGTAGTAGCGTTTGTAATAGATGATGATAATAAGAAACGTATTGTATTGAGATATAAGCCAAAATCTGAATATGTGGATGTATCAAATATTTTACATACAGCCAACAAAGCATATAAGGATGGAGACTACGATGAATGTATAGAAAGTAGTTTACAATTATTGCAGATATTTGCTAAACCTAGATCAATAATTTATTTTCAACTGGGAATATCTTATCTGAGAAAATCCCAAAAAACATTAGCAATTGATTATTTAATAATAGCAAATGCTTTGACTAAGGAAGAAAATTTACACTTTGATTTTAGCAACTTGATAGATAGACTAAAAGGAAATATATCTTCTGAAGAAGAAAAACCACAATTTAAAATGACCATAAAAGATTTTGATTATAGTGATGTAAGTGATTGTTATGGAATAGATAATTTTACTGAAATTAACTCTTATATAATAGAATCAGGTTTAGATGTTGAAAGTGCATGTAAACAATTAGGGTTAGCACCAGAAAAAATAGATATTGTCAATTTAATTTATGCAAAATGTTTTTATACACAAGGTAATTATCACAAAGGTGATTTGTTCCTTAAATCAGTTGAAACAAGTCAAAATAAGACAAAAGAAACTAAAAGAATTTTTGAAGAAATAAGAAAAAATAAAAAATTTTACCAAAATAGACAAGAAAAGACTCCAATAAATCCAGTATTAACCTTAAGACCAAGAACGACAAAACCAAATAAAAATTAAGGTATAATAAATATGGATAGTAATAAAATATTTACCACTGTTACCGATGATTTACCCCAACCATTACCTAATGAAGAATTATATCGTTTATTAAAATTAATAAGGGAAGGTTCAAAAGAAGCTTATGATAAACTTGTTGAGCATAATATTAGGTTAGTTATATATGAAGTAAATTCAAGGTTTAAAAATGTAAATTATAGTAAAGAAGATTTAGTTGCCATTGGTACAGAAGGATTAATCAATGCAATAAATACATATGATTTATCTAATAATAGTAAGTTTTCTTATTATGCTACTAAATGTATAGATAATATAATTTTAAAATTTTTGAGACAAATTAAAAAAGAAAAAAATGTTGATAGTTTGGATAGAATAATTTTTGAAAATAGTGATGGAAGAGAAATAAGGTTATCAGAAACGATAAGTGACGATGTTTCAATAGTTGAAAATTATGAAAATAAAGAACTTCACAAAATTGTTAGAGAAGTTGTTATGGATTTACCAGAACGTGATAGAGAAATTATAATGCGTTATTTTGGATTTTATAATGATAAAGTTTATACGCAACAAGAAATAGCAAATAAGTTTAATATTACACAACAGGAAGTATCAAGACTGATTTCTAAAAATGTAAAATATATAGGTACAATTTTAGAGTCTAAAGATGTTATCGGATTGCAGTCTAAACAAATTGGATCACGAAAACAGGCAAAAAGGATGACAAAGGTTGTTAGCAAATCTCATAAAGGAAAATAAACAAAAATAAAATACTGATTAAATTTTATAGAAAATCGGTATTTTTTTATTTATAAAATTAAAAAGAAAAGTATATGTTAGACAAATAATTATTTTAAAGTTTATTGGTGATTATATTAAAACTTCACGAATAGTATTTAATGATAAGAAATTATCCAAAATTGAAAATGATGTATAAATAACTACATATAACTTACCTAAAATTACTGTAACTAAATTTTTGTCTAAATTAAAATTTGTAATAAAATTTTTTTACAACACGAAGAAGGTTAGATGGATTAACTATTAACAAAGTTTAAAATTAACTAAAGAATTCAAGTTTTATGATTGGAGGAATAATTTTATAGAATACGGGAAAAGGGGAGTAGGAAAATGGAGGTAGTATATAATGTAAAATATAAATTTAAGACAAAAGATAATGTTACAAAAGATGAATTTAAGAAAATATTTAATTTGAAATTGCTAAATGTCATTATGAATTTAGAAAACGAGGAGTTATTATTAAAAGAATCCTGATAATGATATATAATATACAAGAATTTCTTATCACAAATAGTTATTTCCAAGTAGTATTGGAGGAATGGCTATGATAGAAAAGGTAGGTGTATATTGTAGATTATCTGATGAAGATAAAGATAAGATAAATAAAAATGATGATAGTGATTCAATAGTAAATCAAAGAAGTATGTGCTTAAAATATGCTAATCAA
>CANRKG010000055.1 GCA_947631155.1 uncultured Bacilli bacterium | reverse complement strand
AGAACTTAATAATCTATGAAATAAATATGGAAAAATATAAAAGTTTTTGGTACAATAAGAACCAAGAAGAGATAGAGAAAAATAAATATTTATTAATGCTAGATTTAGGATTAAAGGAATTAAGAAAACTATCTATCAAAGATAAGGTGGTATCAAAGTATATGAGTGAGATAGAAAGAGTAAATGAAGAACCGGAATTTAGAGAATATATGAGTGCTGAAGAAGATAATAGAAAAATTGAAAACTCAATTAGAAGTGAAGGTTATGAAGATGGAATAATCCGTGGAAGAAATGAAGGCATATTAGGAGTTGCTAAAGAAATGAAAAAGAAAAATTTTTCTAAGAAAGAGATATCACAATTAACAGGGCTAGATCTAAAAGAGATAGAAAAACTATAAAAAATAAATAAAAGAATATATAAAAAACTATATTCTTTTAATTTATATAGTTGTTTCTAGTTTATTAATTATCTAGTAAATTTAATAAAACTGTTATATAATTTTATTTGAGGTGTATGTATGAAAGTAATTACTATTTTTCTTTGTAAAATCATTCAATTTATTCTTAATAAATTAGGACATGGGAGTTCTTTGCCAGGTGAGATAGCTTTAAAATTAAATCCTAAAATATTGACTCAATTTCAGTATCCTGATAAAGTTATTGCGGTAACAGGTTCTTCAGGAAAAGGTAGTATAACTAGTAGTGTGGCGCAATTTGCTCGAGATAGTGGGATGAAAGTTGCTCATAATGTTAAAGGATCAAATTTAACACCTGGGATTGTATCAATGTTACTTCAGAATTGTACTTTCAAAGGTAAAGTTAAAGCTGATATAATTGTTGCAGAAGTTGATGAAAGATATGCTAAATATATTTTTCCAGCTTTAAAACCGTCTCATGTTATTATTAATAATATAACTAGAGATCAACCACCAAGACAAGGACATTTTGATTTCGTTTATAAAGAGATTGAAAAAGCCCTTAATCCTAATATTCATCTTATTTTAAATGCTGATGATCCCATGCTTCAGAAATTTACTCTGGACAATAAGTATAAAGTTACATATTATAGTGTTCAAAAAAACAAATTTTCATATAAAAATAGTAAATTTCAAAATTTAAATTTTATATATTGTCCGCTTTGTAATACAAAATTAGAGTATAATTATTATAATTTTGAAGAAATTGGTGATTATTATTGTCCAAAGTGTAATTTTAAAAAACCTATAGCTGAAAATATTTGTACAAAAATTGATTATGAAAACAACGTAATTACTATTAATGATGATGTACAACTTAAACTAGATAATACTATTTTATATAATATTTATAATGTTTTAGCAGCTTATACTATTTCTTTAGCCATTGGTATAGAAAAAGAGATTATTATAGAATCTATAAATCATTGGAAATTAAAAGGAAATGAAGATTATGTTATTAATGGAAGAAAAGTTACAATTTTAAATAATAAAAATGAAAATAGTAGTACTTTTAATCAGTCTATATTATTTATAGATAGGGAAAAAAGTAAAAAAACCATTGTTATTGGTTGGAAAGAAATTAGTCGACGTTATAATTTTAATGATTTATCTTGGTTATATGACATTGATTTTGAAATCCTTGCTAAGCACGATATTGATAAAGTTGTTTGTGTAGGATTACATAAATATGATATTGCTACACGAATGAAATATGCAAATATAGATAAAAGTAAAATAGTTGTTTATGATAGCCTTGAAGAAGCTATGCCATATATAAAAAACAAAACTAAAGGTAATATATATGCAATATTAAATTTTGATTATGTATTGCCATTTAAAAATTTAATTAAGGGGGATGATGAAATTTGATTCATATAGCACATTTATATTATAATTTATTAAATTTATATGGAGAAAGTGGAAATGTTAAAGCATTAAAAAAAGAATTAGAAAACCAAGGCTTAAAAGTTAGTGTACATTTTCTTACTATTGATGATGAATTAGATTTAGAAAAATATGATTTTGTTTATATTGGGGCGGGAACAGAAGCCAATCAAAAATTAATTATACCGCATTTAAATAAATATAAAGATATTATCAAAAAAGAAATAGAACAAGGAAAATTTTATTTTATAACTGGTAATGCTATTAATCTTTTTGGAAAATATATTTTAGATGAAAATGAAAACAAAATAGAAACATTAGGTGTATTTGATTTTTACAGCAAGCAAGAATCTTTCCGAATGGTTGATGAAAGTGTTATGAAATGTAATTTTTTTTCTAAGCCTGTAATTGGATTTCAAAATCAAAGTACAGTTATTAAAGATAATAAATATCCAATGTTTGAAGTAATAAAAGGAATTGGTAGTTATCCTAAATCCATAAATGAAGGTATTAAATATAAGAATTTTTATGGAACATATTTAATTGGACCAGTTTTAGTTCGTAATCCAGAACTATTAAAATATATTATTAAGAAATTAGTTAAATCAATTAATCCGAAATTTTCATTTAAAAAATTTGATTTACATGAGAACGAAGAAGCTTATAATAATTTTGTTAGTGAATTCTATCAAAATATTATTTAAGCTTCTTTTATTGTTAAATGACCATTAAAATTAGCATAATAATCATTTACTAATTCTTCAAACATAATGTCATTGAATTTAGTAATTTTGCTAATATTTAATATAATATTATCAATATCATAATCTAAAAGAATTTTATAAAGTTTCTTTTTGAAATTATCTATTCCTTCTTTATCCATTTCACCATATAACTTAACGATTAATGTATCATTTGTATAGACGATATTTGATTTCAACTTTATCACCTCTACAAGAATATATCATAAACAAATTCATATTAATATCAATTCGACAAAAGCTTTCAAAATTAGTCTCTATATATTTGTATTTAAAAATAATAGGTTATTTTTTAGTTGTTAGTTTAATATTTTTAACTAAGAGGAGGATACAACTATGCTAACTGAAAAACAAATATATACTAATAGTAAAAAATTACCAAAAGAATACCAGATTTTAAATTTAAGAATGATATTAAATAAAGAATTATATGAAGAAAAAATAATTTCTTTTGATATATTTGAAAAGATGCAAAAATTACTATTGCAAAAAATGGCTAAAATAAATTCCGAATATAAAAAAGATTAGTCAATAAAATATTATAGGTGACTATATAATGAATATTATTAAAGCTAGACAACAATTGTTACAGGGTAAAACTATTTATGATATGGATTTAAAAGTGGCTGATTATGGTCGAGTATCCACGGATAAAGAAGATCAATTGAATTCATTAGAAAATCAGATTAATTATTTTGGTGACATGATAGAAGGAGTAAAAAATTGGATTCATGTTAAAAGTTATGCTGATGAAGGTATTTCAGGAACTCAAGTAAATAAACGTGAACAATTTTTAAAAATGATTGAAGATGCCAAACTAGGTAAAATAGATTTAATTTTGACTAAAGAAGTTTCCCGTTTTGCTCGTAATACAGTTGATAGTATAAAATATACAGAATTATTATTACAATATGGAGTAATTGTCTTTTTTATCTCAGATAATATTAACACTATCTATCCCGATAGTGAATTTAGATTAACTTTAATGGCCTCAATGGCCCAAGATGAAGTTAGAAAATTATCAGAACGAGTTAAATTTGGTATAAGACGAAGTATTAAAGATGGAAAATTAGGAGGGAGTTCTTTAACTGGATATACAAAAAAAGACGGAAAGCTTATTATTAATGAACAAGAAGTTCCAATTGTTGAAATGTTATTTAATCTTTATGCAACGGGTGAATATGGCTTTAAAAAAATTGGTAAAATTTTAGCTCAAAATGGATATTATACTAAACAAAAAAAAGTATTTAGTGATACTACTTTAAAAAAAATGCTTCAAAATTATCGATACAAAGGTTATTATACAGCTAACTTAAGCACAGTTGAAGATTATAAAACTCATAAAAAGAAAATTAATCCTCGAGAAGAGTGGATTATATATAAAGATAAAAGTGGGAATATTCCTGCAATTATATCTGAAAAACTGTGGGATAAAGCAAACCTGATTTATAATGAAAGAAAAGCAAAAAAGAATAAAAACATTTTAAATAAAGAAGCATATTTAGAAAATAAAACTTATACTTCTAAATTGTTTTGTAAAGAACATAACGAACCATTTATTAGATCGGCTTCTGGAAAAAGAAAAAATAATCCCGTTTGGCAGTGTAATCTTTATTTAAGACAAGGAATTAAAGGGTGTATGAGCCCTATATTATATGAAAAAAAATTAGATGAAATTTTTGCAAATATAATTGAAAATATCATTGATTCTAAAGAACAAATATACGAAGGTATTATAACTGATTATAAAAAGATTGTGAAAGAAACAAATTTAGAATGTAACGTTACTAATATTAATGAAAAATTATTAGAACAAGAGCGATTTAAGGATAAACTTTTAGATATGTTATTACGTGAATTAATAAGTGAAGAAGAATTTACATTAAAAAATGAAAAAATAAATTTGGAAATTAAAACTTTATTAAAACAGAAAAATAAAATTATTTCTAAAGATTATTCTAAACAAATAATAGAATTAATTAAAACTAATATCCAAATAAAAATAAATATAAAAAGAAATATAGGTAAATATTTTAATTTATTTATTGATAAAGTATTTGTAAGTAAAATTAATGATGATAGGAAGCATATTAAACTAGAGATAATATTTAATTTTGATAATCCTAGAAAAATTCTAGAAGTAAATATATCATATTAAAAAGGTTGTTGTATGACAATCTTTTTAATATGCTTAAATGAAAAATTAAATTTCAGAAAATAATATTATATATAATTTGTAAGACTAAATTGGTAAAAATAGTAAAA
>CANRKG010000054.1 GCA_947631155.1 uncultured Bacilli bacterium | reverse complement strand
ACAATAAAAGCAATTTTAACTAATCAAATCTATGTAGGAGATTCAGTTCAAGGAAAAACTAAAAAGATAAATTATAAGCTTAAAAAAACTGTTAAAAATAGTCCTGATGATTATATTATTGTCCCAAATACTCATGAAGCAATAATAGATAGAGATACTTTTAATTATGTTCAAACACTACTTCCCAAAAATGTAAAAAGACCAGAGAAGAAAAGATTTTATTTATTAGATGGACTTTTATATTGCGCGGATTGTAAACATCGAATAACAATAAGATATCAAAATAAAACAGGAAGAAGTTACACTACTTGCGATTATTATAGAACATATTCAAAATACCATGTATGCACAACACATACAAATAATTATGAAATATTAGAGAGTGTTATTTTAGATAATATCAAAAATGTATGTGAAAAATATTTGGATAGAAATAAAATAAAGGATTCTATTGGAAATATAACTTTTGAAGACAATACTTTAAAACCCAAAAAACAAATTGAAAGTCTAGAAATTAAAAATAATAAACTAACTGAAAATTTAGATAAAACTTATATGGATAGGTTAAAAGGTATTATTGATGAATCACAATATTTAAGAATAAGTGAAAATATTAAAAAAGAAATAGATGATAATAAAAAGTATATTGATAATCTTAAAAATCAAAATCAAGATTTAAACAAAATAGATAACAAAAAAATAGAACAATACATTAATGAATTTTTATCATTAGAAAATCCGACTAGAGAATTAATCATAAATTTAGTTGAAAAAATCTATATCTATCAAGATAAAATGGTAGATATTATATTTACATTTAAAAATACTACATAAAAAGGGTATCAGGCGATACACTATGGTCAATAGCAAAACGTTATGGTGTAACTGTAGATGATTTAATCGCAGCTAATAACTTAACTTCAACACTATTAAAATTAAATCAAGTGTTATTAATACCCAATACTTAAAAGAAGTAATAATAATTGCTTCTTTTTTTGTAAATAAATTATTCATTGATTTTAAATTTTGCTATAATATTAGTATAATTAACTAAATAAAAATATAAATTATGAGGTGTATCAGTGTGAAAATAGAGAAATATAAAAAATTAAAAAATGGTAAATATGAATTAATTATAGAAGGAGCAGATCCTCTTGAACTATATGAAGAAACTATTTTAGAATATAATTTACTTTTAACCAAAAATATAGAGTATAATTCAAAGGAAATTTTAGATTATGATAAAAAATGTGAAACATATCACATTGGATTAAAGTATTTAAAAAATAGAGCCAGAAGTAAAAGGGAAACATACCAATATTTAATATCAAAAGATTATCCAAAAGATGCAGTTACAGAAGCTATTGATAAATTAACAAAACAGGGATATATAAATGATGAAGTTTATGCTAGAAGTTTTTTACATGATAAAATCATTACTACTTCAAGTGGACCTTATAAGATTAAAAATGATCTTTTAAAAAAAGGTGTTGATAATGATATTATAGATAAAGTTTTATTAGAATACGATTTAGATACACAAATAGAAAAAATTAATAAATATATTAATAAGATAATTAAATCAAATCGTACAAAAAGTAATAAGCTTTTAAAAATAAAAATAGTACAAGATTTAACTACCCAAGGTTTTGCAGTTGAAAATATTAAACAGGTTTTAAGCAATGTAGAATTTCCTCAAAATGATAATATTGCTAAAAAAGAGTATGATAAATTATATAAAAAATTGAGTAAAAAATATTCTGGAGAAACACTAGAATTAAAAATTAAACAGAAAATGTATCAAAAAGGATTTGATTACAAATAAAAAATTAGTTTTAAACTAATTTTTTATTTAACTAATTATTAGATGTAGATGAACCATTGTTTTTAGTATTATCAATTAATTTTTCCATGTAATCTTTGTACATCTTTTCTAATTCACTATCACCAAAAGTAATTTTATTTTTTTCTCTAATAGCAATTAATGATTCATAGTATATAGATTGGTCATTTGTTAACTTTTCTTGTGCTAAAGTTTTCTTAATTTCATCTTTAACACTATTTAATGTTTTTTTCTTCTTTTCTCCTGTTTTTAAAATAATATGGTAACCATAAGCTGACTCTACAGGTTCTTTTGTATAATTATCTTTTTTAAGATTTAGTGCAGCATCCCAGAAATTAGGATCCATATCATCACTATTAAAGTATCCTAAATCTCCTTTTTTATCTTTAGTAGCATCATCATCAGAATATTTTTTTACTAAACTAGCAAAACTTTTACCTTCATCTAATTGTTTAATAACTTCTTTAGCTTTATTTAATGCTTTTTCTTTAGCTTTATCTTTTTCTTCATCACTCATATCATCAGTAGTTTCTACAGAAATTAAGATATGACTAGCTTTAACATCTCCAAAGATATTGTTATTATAGTATTTTTCAATTTCATCATCTTTAATATTATCTTGTAAATAATCATCGACAGCTAAACCACGTTTATATTCTAAGGATAAAGTATCTTTTAACTCTTTTTCACTATCTGCTCCAAAGTAAGTTTTTATAGCTGATAAATAATTATCTTCACCATAATAAGATTTAATTTGAGTTATTTGATCATTAATAGATTTTTCTTCACTATCATCAGTAGGATATTTTTTATCAAATAGTTTATGATCTACCATATTTATTAATGTCTCAATAGAATCTTTTTTCAACTCTTCATATAAATTATTTGCTGTTATTTTTGAACCTTTAATAGCAACCGCTGTTTGCTTATCTACTTTTAATTCAGCTTTCTTACCACAACCAGTTAAAGATAAACTTACTGCTACTACTATAGTTAGATAAATTAATATTTTTTTTCTATTCATGTTTTCCTCCTATCAATTAATTATAATAACAAAAAAAACAATATTGTGCAATGTTTTAAAAATATTTTTAAGAAAATAGATGGATATAATCACACAAATTATACTTTTACCATAAAATAATGTGAATACCATAAAAAAAGGAGGAAAAAATATGGGTAATTATGTTTCATCAACTGCAATTATATTAGTATTATTTATTCTTTTAATTATTATTCTAGGTGCTTACATTTAAAGGAGGTGTCATAATGTCTTGTCAAGAAAATACATCACCACGTGGTAGATGTGGTTATTTAATCATAATAGTATTATATATTTTACTTGCTATTATATTAGGAAGCAGTCTTGCTTGTTAAGTAAGAGAAAATAAAGTTAACGATTTAAGTTAACTTTATAATTCTCTTTTTTTTTGGGTAAATTAAAAATAGGTGATTATATGGAGAAAAAAATTAGATATTATATTAATACATTTTTAATATACTCAATAATTGGTTTTTTAATTGAATCTAGTTTAAAATATATATTTCTTAAAAACATGAACAATGGGATTTTATATGGACCATGGATACCGGTTTATGGAATTGGTTGTGTTTTTATTATTTTAATTATGAATTTTGTTTTTACAAGAATAAAAGTTTCACGATTCATAAAAATTATTTTAGTATTTCTATTGTCAATGTTTACTTTAACTATAATTGAATTATTAGGTGGTGTTTTAATAGAAAAAACATTTCATAAAGTATTTTGGGATTATAGTAATATGAAATACAATATTGGACATTATATTTCTTTAGAAATGTCACTTTTGTGGGGTATCATGTCATTAATTGTAATTTATATAATAAAACCTCTAGTAGATAAAATTATAAAAAAAATACCAAGTATTATTACATACTTAGTATTAGTAAGCTTTATATTAGATTTAGTATTTACTTTTCTATTAAAGTAGAATATACCTGATCATTTGGTAATAAAATATCTTTATTATAAGAATTTACAAATCCATCATCATTATATCTAGGAATTAAATGAATATGAAAGTGTTTAACTTCTTGCCCATAACCATTATTTTGACAAATTGTTAAACCATCACAATTAAGTTTAGACTTTATTAATGGATAAAGCTTTTCTTTAATAACCTTTACAGAATGTGTGATTATTTCTTCATCTAAGTTAAATAAATCTTGATAATGTTCTTTAGGAATTACTAACATATGTCCATTAGTAGATGGATTTACATCTAAAAATACTAAAATCTTTTCATCTTCATAGATTTTAGAAGCAGGAATTTCTCCTTTAACAATTTGACAAAAAATACAATCATTCATAATATTTCCTCCTAATTTGTGTAATTGAATTCAAAATCAAACTTTGATTTTATACTTTCATCATTATTTATTATACCACTAATAATCTCTTCTAGATTAGTGGTTATAAATTTTTTTTGAAGTTTTTTTATTTCTAATTCTTCTGTAATATTATTTTTATTGCTTATAGTTATATTATAATATTTCGGATTATAGTTTTCTTTATTAACATAATTATTTAATTTAGTAAGTAGGGAAATTAACTCATTCTTAGTAAATTGAGTAGCAGTTAAAGTTACCGAGATATTATAAATATTTAAAGTGTTGATATTATCATTCTGTATTAATTTTTTACGAACAGAAGAATTATATTGATTTAATTTTTTTGTAAAGTTAATATTTATATCTGGATACTGTTTAGAAATTATAGCTTTGGCTAAATTTTTTTCTAAATGAGAAAGGATAGTAGAACCTTCATTATAATCTGTCTTATATGTTGAAGCTATTTTTTTATTTTTATATCTAAGGTAAAAATACCAATATTTATTTTCTTTGTTTTGAACCTTCATTTCAAAACATGATTTTTTTTGATTATAGACAGTTTTATTTATTTTTAATTCATTTTTAATATTACTATAGTTTTCTTCAATATATTGATTTAATTTTTTATCAACTTTTGGAATTAAGAAATCCTTTTTCTTTTCGTTAATAATTATCAGACTAAAAGCCACAAATAAAAATGCAGTAAAGATAGTCATCTCTATAATTAATTTATTTTTACTCATTGATAATCACCAATTTTATTTTAACTAAATACCAACATAAAAGCAACCATTATTGGTTGCTAAGGTATGAACACAGCAAGTATTCAATTATATTATGGTAAGATATGAAACATTTTATTCAGAGATTTTGTAAAACAAAATTTATTAGCTTTATTATAGTATTTAGTTATTAATGATTTGCTTAAATGAAAAATTAAATTTCAGAAAATAATATTATATATAATTTGTAAGACTAAATTGGTAAAAATAGTAAA
>CANRKG010000053.1 GCA_947631155.1 uncultured Bacilli bacterium | reverse complement strand
TTTAGGGGATTAGTTTAATGGAAAAATGAGTGTCTCCAAAACACCAGATGGGAGTTCGATTCTCTCATCCCCTGCCATTTGAAAATAACACGAACTTTTACTACTTTGTAGGAGGGTTTGCTGTTAATATAAAGCTTGATATTCAAGAAAAAACAACTAACTTAAATGTGTAGTTGTTTTTTTCTGTTCTTTTTTGTTTATAATTAGTTTTAATGTTATTATATTATAGTTATATTAATATAATATATTATAAGTCGTTATATTTTCTGTTTAAGTATATCTATTGTAATAACCTTTTTATTTTTCCTTTTTTAGAAGGTCATCTATTTTAACACCTAATGCAACTGATATTTTATATAATGTGTCCACAGAAAAATTATATGCTACTTTTTCACTTTCAATCTGTCTTATAAATTCGTGCGATAAATCTACCATTTCTGATAATTCCTCGGATGTTAAACCTTTTAGTTTTCTATATTTCTTAATGTTTTTTCTAATGGTATTGTATATGTCGGCATCAAATTTTAATTCTTTAAGTGGTTTATTTAATCTCATATCAACACCTCTATATTTATTGTAGAGAATTACCTTACAAATTTTTGTAAGGTATCTTCTTACAAAAGTGTTGACAAATTTTTGAAAATTATGCTATAATTTTATTGTCGGTAAGAAGTGCTTAAGTCCGACATTGTAGTAAATTGTCGGTTGCTGTAATGTAGTATGGCTGACAATCAAAGTCGGAACACAAGTAGTATAGTGTTCCTTTTTATTTTTTCATATTATATAGAAAGGTGTTGAATTATGAAAGATATGTTAAAAAATAAAAAATTACTTACTATTATTGGTGGTGGATTAATAGTATTAGCAATTATAATTACTTGCATTGTTTTAAATGTAAATAAAAAAGAAGATGCACCTGTCTATAAAGAAGAAACACATAATATGTTTGTTAAAATTAATCCTTTTGTTAAACTTGTATTTAAAGAAGAATATTATTTATGCAAAAGTGAAAATGGCAAAGATGAGATATGCGGTGAACAAACAAATAAAGTTGTTGGATATGAATTAATAAATGATGATGCTAAAACTTTTTATAAAGATTTAGAATTTACCAATAAAGATTTATACGAAGTTTTATTAATGTTATGTGAAACAGCTAGAGACAACAATATAGGTTTTGAAAGTTTAGAAATAACAACAGATAGTAACAATATAACTAATGAGAAAGTTTTAGATTACTTAAAAAACAATTCTAAATATGAAGTAAATTATTCTGTTTATGTTAATTTTGAAGAACATATTAATGAAGAAAATATATTAAAAGATGAGGGAATAGAAAACAAAATATATTTAGTTACTTTCGATAGCGATGGAGGAAACAAAATTGAAAGTCAAACTATAGACAAAGGAAATAAAGTTTCTAAACCTGCTAATCCAACTAAAAATGGATACAAATTTGTAGAGTGGCAATTAGATGGTAAAACTTTTGATTTTAATACAGAAATAACACAAGATATAACATTAAAAGCTAAATGGGAAAAAGAAAAAACTAACACTCAAAATAATCAAGGTAATACCTCAAATACAAATACCGAAACTAAACCAAATAATAATACTGAAAAGCCAAAAGAAGAATTAAAAAGCATTGAGGCACCAAGTTCTGCTTCTATGGTAGAATTAAGAAATGCTCCTGCAAAATCATCTGCAACTTTAGTTGATAATATACCAATCAATATAACTATTAGCGGAGAAAAATCATTATTTGATACATATTCTCCACAAGATTTATCTTGGTTTCATATGTATGTCGATTTATCAACATTGAGTGCAGGAACTCATAAAGTTAAAATTCAACTTGAAAATACGGTCTCAGGATTTACATATAAAATATCACCTGAAACAATACAAGTAAAAATATCTAGTATGTCCTCTACTATAGACAAAATTAACCTTAATGATAATATCTTAATCTCTTATGCAAAAGTTGGAACATCCTGTTCTAAGTATGTATTCAGCTCTACTCAAGATTTTGAACAAGCTAAAAGTGAATTAGAAAAATTGAAGTCTCAAAAAATAATTGGAATTAAAAGTTTCAATTATAGTGTTAGTGATAGTGATAATAAGGTAGGATATAATTACTATATTCTTGATTTTAAAGAAGATTACGGTGGCTTACAATCTTCTTTAAAAAGTAGAAGAAAAAACTTATTTGATAATAAACTAAATAATATATTTAGTAAAGCGACATATGATGAGAAACTTGGTTGTGGATATGATGATAGCGGAACTACTCTATTAACAGAAAGTTTGTGTAATGAATATAATTTAACCTGCGGTAGGTGGTAAAAACCAATCCCATTGTCCTAATTGGATGATGGGACTTTTTTATGTGTTGCTTTTTTTAAATATCACTATGCTATATTATTTTTAGGGTATGGGAGATGAAAAAAAATTTTGAAAAAGAAGTTTACTATTTTACAGAGTTAGTTTTCAAAAACATTCAATCTGCAAAGACTAAAGCCTATAAGACAGAAACGATATTGCATAATCTTATAGTTAAATCAAACGAAGATAAAATTATCGTATTTAATGCTGAAAAAAATTACTCATATATCTTATGGAAAAAGGAAATACAAAATTTTAATTTTAAACAATATCTAACTAAATATTTAGCACTACTTTATTTCAACAAGCTGAATAGTTACTTAAACAACAAAATTACTTTTAAGGAATTTGCAGACATAGAGCAAGAAGTTCCTCCGATAGTAAAAAATCTTTTAAAGCAAAAAACGAACATATCTGAACAGCTTAAATTACTTCGTAAACATAGTAATATTGATGAAGTTAAAGAGTATGTTGATACAATTTACAATAAGTATGCAACTGACTATATGAAATACTTAATAGACAGATATTACTATAACAAAAAAGGCTTAACTAGACCTCAAAAAACCAGTTTAGAAAAAATGTTTAAGTTGTTGTTGCATTAAGCACTAGCTATTCAAGTAAAAAAGAAATGGAGTTGAAGAATAATGAATAATAATGTTGTGCTAATTGGAAGAATAAATAATGATATTGAAAAAATCGAAATGGATGACAAAACCATATATAAACTAATGCTAAATATAAGTCGTAGTTTTAAAAATCAAAATGGAGAATATGATACTGATTTTATTCCTATTGAATTAATGAGTAGTATTGGCTCAAGTGTATTTGAATATTGCAGTAAAAATGACTTAATAGCAGTTAGAGGAAGAATTGAATGCAAAGAAAAAGGCAACCCAATTAAAATAATTGCTGAAAGAATATCTTTTTTATCAAATAATAGAAACTTAATAAATCAAAATTAGAAAGGGCTATTATTATGAAGATAAAAATTCATAGAGGCATTAATCAAATAGGAGGCTGTGTAACTGAAATCAGAAGTAAAAAAGCCAAAATACTTATTGATGTTGGTACTAACCTACCTAATTGCAAAACTAATGTAAAAGTTAATGTTGCCAAAGTTAGTAAGAAATGTGATGCAGTTTTTATTACACATTATCATTTAGACCATTTAGGCGAATATATGCAAGTAAGAAAAGAAGTACCTATTTATATTGGTGGACAGGCAAAAGAAATTTTTACTATTTATCAAAAAAGAATGAAAGAACCTGCTATTGCAGAAGTTACACAAGACCATATTGACAGAGCAGAAGCATTTAAAACTTTTACACAGGATATTCCTATTGTAATTGGAGATATGAAAATAACCCCTATTCTAATAAATCATTCGGCTTTTGATAGTTATATGTTTCTTATTGAAGCTGAAGGAAAAAGAATTTTACATACTGGAGATTTTCGTACACACGGTCCTATTAATAACAACATTTCTGAAATACTTAAAAATATAGGTCAAGTAGATGTTTTGATTTGTGAACACACTACTCTTTCAAGACTTGATGAAACATTTATGTCTGAATTAATGTTACAAAATGAAGCTACCGATTTAATAAAAAACAATAAGTATGTTTTTATAATGTGTGCTTCTACAAATATTGATAGAATTGCCTCTTTTTATCACGCTAATAAAGAAGCAGGAAACAAGTTATTTATATGTGATGACTATCAAAAAGACATACTTGATTATGTAACAAAAACAAGCAAGAAATATAAAGACTATTATAACTTTTCGGATGTTAAAAGTTTTGACAGTAAATTATATGAAGAAATGACCGAGAATGGCTTTTGTATGCTAGTACGCAGTAACTACTTTTCTCAAAAATTTATTAATAGCCCTAAATTCAAGAATAGTTTATTTATCTACTCTCAATGGCTAGGATATTTACAAGGCGAAACTGCTGATGAAAATATCTCTAAATTCGTACCAAAGAATTATTATTACTTACATACGAGCGGACACGCAACTTCTGAAGGAATTACAGAAGTTTGCAATGTTGTTAAACCTAAAGTAATTATTCCAATACACGGAGAGAACTCAAAAGACTTTAACAAGTTAAACTTACCTTATAAAATTAAGCACTTAAAAAACAAAATAACTTATCGCATTGGAGAAAGGATTTGAATATATGACTAAAAAGAAAAAAACAAGCAATAAGAAAAAAGAAACTAAAGAGAAAAAAAGCCCCTCTGATATTAATTTATTTGATAATCGTATAATTAGATTAAATGGGGATATTAATACAGAAGAAGCTGATAAAATAGTTGAACAACTGTTAAAACTAGATGCTACCAAAAGCAAAAAGGATATAATTTTTTATATTAATTCTTCTGGTGGGTTAGTCTCGGCTGGACTAGCAATATATGATACTATGCAAATGGTAAAAAGTAATATTAAAACTATTTGTATAGGTCGTTGTTCCTCAATGGCTGCCGTATTACTTAGTGGTGGTACTAAAGGAAAGCGATGTATAACTCCAAATAGTGAAGTTATGATCCACGAAATGTCATCATATAACGGTGGTAAAATAGGCGAAATAAAAATAAGTTATGAACATTCCACCACACTTAATGAGCGCCTTATGAAAATTTTAGCTGATAATACAGGTAAAAGCATTAAGCAAGTTAAAAAGGATGTCGAATTAAAAGACAAATGGTTTAATGCAGAAGAAGCCCTAAAATATGGTATAGTGGATAAAATATTAACTTCTACTGAAAGCTAGTCATATTTCGTATATATTAGTATATACCAAGTACAAAAGAGAAAGGAACAGCAAGTAAGGTATATAATGAAAAAGGAGTGATGAAGCGCAAACAGGTCTTTTGTAGAAAATAATAATTTAAATAATACTAATAATAACACTCGTAATAATAAAACTACTACTATTAATAATATTAATGATAATGATAATACTGATTTAATTGATAACGATAATGCTGATTTAATTGATAATGAAAATGTGTAATGTAATTTA
>CANRKG010000052.1 GCA_947631155.1 uncultured Bacilli bacterium | reverse complement strand
TTACTATTTTTACCAATTTAGTCTTACAAATTATATATAATATTATTTTCTGAAATTTAATTTTTCATTTAAGCAATCTCCTTTTTTACATTTTATTACAAGTTATATCAATCATTAATTAGTTTATTATAATTTTCTTGCGATACATATATCTTTACTTTTATACAATCATCATTGTAATTTATTATCTTCTTTTGCTCCAAATTATTTAATACAAACTTATATAATTTAAAAATATCAATTTGATCTAAAAATAAATGATAATATTCTATACCATCTTCACTGAGTGTTTCAGGTGTTATTTGATATTTAAAAATTTCTGGATATGTTATTTGTAATTTAATATCATTCAAAGAATTATCAATAATTACTTCATTATAATATGATGGTAAAATACTGATTTTAGTATTATCTTTAAGTTTGATAATTTCTGTCTTAGTAATCATTTTCCCCGTTTCATTAATATCACATGGTTGATAATTCAGAACAGTTGCACAAGCTAATCCTGCACCCATTCCGATGAAAATTAAACTAGATATAAATATAATAAATATTAATTTTACTGGTTGTTTCATATTAAATATAAAATTATAAATAAAATAAATTATTAAAAAAACTAAAGCTACTATTCCAAGGAGTGAAATAGAAATAAATAAAAACAAAATTGTATATCTTATATGAAATAAACTAAATACTAAGCTAAATATTAAAAATACTGTTAAACAAATAAGGGGAATACTACATATTACTATAAATAATTTAAATATTATTAATATTATTTTTCCTAACAGTGAGAAAAAACTGTAAACAGAATGCTTAGGATCCCTTATAATTATCTTTTCTCTTTTAGGAAAGGAATACTCATTTTTGTTTCTTATTTCTTTCTCAATTATCTTTTCACTAATATTTTTATCTTCTATAGTTATATAATAATCTAAATATCTAATCTTAAACAAATGCAAAACTATTATAATTCCAAAAATCAATAATATTATAATGTAAATACTATCAAATATGTTACAGATTCCATATCTTATTGTTTCTGGTAACACTTCTAAAGTATGATAAGTAATACCATTCATAGCAGAAAAAATAATTAATCCCAATATACAAGTAATAATAAAAATTACTATAACTTCTATAATACATTTTATTTTCTGTTTAAAATTCATACTACCAAACATATTATTAGTCTTAGTTATAAAGTGTAATAAATCCTGAATATAATTATTGAAGTTAAATTTAGGATTTTTACTAGAACTCTCCTTAATTGTTCCATCATCTAATAAATTTTCTAGAGTACAGTTTAAAATGTTACTGATTTGAATTATTTTTTCCATATCAGGATAAGAAGAACCCGATTCCCATTTAGAAACAGCTTGTCTTGATACACCTAATTTTTCTGCTAATTGTTCTTGAGAAAGATTGTTATTTTTTCGTTGTTTAGCAAGCTTATCACAAAATCTCATTTTTTCACCTCCACTGTCATTATATTATATATAATATCAGTAGCAAAACCAAATATCGCTATCTTTTTGTATAAATTCAGTAGCAATTTATAAACTAAAATAAATATAGTGTTAAAAATATCACAATTATTATCTTCTATATAATCTTTACATAATAATTTGAGTAATTTGTGACAAAAATCATGTTAATTTTGATATTAATTAACAATTAGTTATCAATATTAGTTTGCTATGTTACCACCATTAAAACTTTTTTTTCTTAACTTTATCTTTATTTCTTAAAAGTTTTGTTTCTTCAAAAAAATCAGTAATATTATTAGCTGTTAGTAAGTTTCTATGGTAAGCTAATGGAGCATTAACTGAATAATTTCCTAGCGAGAAAACTAATTTTAATATTTCATCTACATCATTATATTTTACTGTTTTATCTATTTTTTTCTTATGCGGATCGATATATTTTTGGGTCAATATCATCATATACAATATGTGGTTTAATTCTTCTATATTTAATGTTTTCTCCAAATAAGAGTTTTTTAGACTTTTTTCTCTTTTATGCCTTTGATGTTTCAACTTTTGTGTCTCATTATCTATACACACTGCTAGTAAAGTTTTAGGATTGCGGAAGTGAACATTATAGTAATCACTCAAAAAAGCTGCCAAACGAATATCAAATTCTGTTTTAGCTATTTTGGTAATTAAATCATTAACATTTTCTTCCCACATTTTATCTTTAACAGTATTTGATTCGTATGAACATATATATCCTTTACCTTTAACAACCGCAATTTTACCTCCTAAAGACAATATTTTTAGTAGCATCTTAACATCTTTAACATCATCACCTACACCAAAAATTTTTTTATTTGAATCAATGTTTAAATTTTTATATGTCTCATCAACGCTTTCAGATTTATCATTAATAAATTTTAGGGTTATCTTAATTCCATCTTTTGTTTCTAAATTCATTGGATTCCCTAACTTTTCACAACAATCCTGAGTAACTTCACTGACAAAAAAATGTATATTTTTTCTATTTTCTTCGCTAATATATTTTGCAAATATCGGATATACTTTAAATAAAACATTAGGTCCACCATGATTTGCTGAAGAAACTAAGATTAAGTAATTATTATCCTTGCTTAAATAATTATTGAAAAATATAGCTAATTTACTAAATTCTATATCTAATTTTTCTTCAAATTGGTCTGGTTCCATTAAAAAGGATTCTGGTAATAAAGTTCCAAAAAGATCTGCAAATATAATGTTATTAGTATCTTTAGAATCAAGCTTCATAAAATCACCTATCTGTTATTATACATAAATGCTATTAGTTTATCAATAACATATTTATTATAAAAAAAAGACTAAATAATTAGTCTTCTATTTGGATAACTTTCTTATTTTCTTTTTTCATTTCTTCTTTAGGAACTGAAATTGTTAAAAGACCATCTTTAAAGTTTGCTTTAATATCATTTTCAGAAACATTTCCAACATAAAATTGTCTTTCACATCTAGCTACAGAATGTCTTTCACGACGTAAATATTTCTTGCCTTCTTTTTCTTCTACATCTTCTTTTTTTTCAGCAATTACTTTTAGATAACCGTCTTCAAATTCCATATTGATATCTTCTTTTTTAAATCCAGGAACATCCATTTCTAAAATGTATTTTCCTTCTTTTTCATAGATATCACATTTCATCATTTTATCTAATTTTTTTGGTGGTTCAAAATCATCAAAGAAATTATCAAAAAATATTCTACTTGGTAGCATCTCTTTCACTCCTTTCTGTATTAATTAAAACACAATTTTTAGCAATTGTCAATAGAGACTGCTAAAAATGTTTTTATATAATATCTAATTATATTATGATAATTAATTACATTATTATACTAAGATATTTTTATAAATATCTTTTATTTTTTTCTGATATATGTTATCTTTATAATATAGAGTATAGAAGAGGTGGTATTTTGGAAAAAGCTATTGAGTTCATCCTATCATCTAAAGTAATAGGATCCTTGTTAGTAGTTATAATAAGCATTATTTTATTTTTTATAATTAAAGAGTGTGTACTTAAATATATTGAAGATAGGAGAAGAGTTTCTGATCATTATAAGAAAAAACGCTTAACTATTTTATATATGTGTGTAAGTACCTTAAAATATATAATTTTTTTAGCTGATATTATTATTATCTTAGGTATTTTTAATGTTGATGTTTCTGCTTTCTTAGCAGGGCTTGGTATCTTTGGTATAGTCATTGGTTTAGCTTTGCAAGATTTATTAAAAGATTTTATTGCTGGAATTATGATTATTTTAGATTCTCAATATAGCGTAGGTGACTATGTTAATATTGAAGATTATGATGGTGAAGTTATAGGAGTAGGTCTAAAAAGTACAAAAGTTAGAGATTATGGTGGTGACATCAGAATTTTTTCAAATAGAGAAATAAGTAAAGTAATAAATTATTCCCGAGATCATTCAAAAGCTATTATTAATTTTACCTTTAGTAGTGATGAAAATCTTTTAAAGTTAGAGAAAGCTATGGAAGAATTAATAAAAAGATGTGATAAAAAATTAATTGATGCTACTAATAAACTTCAATATAAAGGCGTAGAAAAATTTTCAGATTCTGAATTAACTTTAAGGCTTACAGTTGATGTAAAACCTACCAAACAATACAGTACTACTAACACCATATTACGTGAAGCAAAAATATTATTTGATGAACTAGATATAAAGATAAAATAAGGAGATTCCTTATTTTTTTTAGTAAATATATAGAAAAATATAGCAATCTGTGTTATATTTTAGAAAGGAGGTAAAAAATGAAAAAATTTAAATGTTTATTATTAATAATTACTATTTTATTGTTATTACCATTATGCGCTAATGCTAAACAAAAGGTTAATATTTATCTATTTAGAGGTGAAGGTTGTCCACACTGCCAAGAAGCTGAAGAATTCTTTGATAGTATTGAGAATAAATACAGTAAATACTACAATTTAATAGACTATGAAACTTGGTATGACTCTAATAATGCCGATTTAATGCAAAAAGTAGCTAAAAAACTTGGTGAAGAGGTAACAGGTGTTCCATATATTATTATTGGAAAGAAAACATGGAAAGGCTATGACTCTGCGATGAATAATGAAATTATTTCAGCAATAAAAAGTGAATATAATAGTAATAACCGTTATGATGTTATTAAAGAATTAAACAAAAAAAATAAAAGTAGTGTTAGTACAGATATTATATCAGTATTGATTATTATTTTAGTAATAGGAGGTATCACTACTGGTATTATATTTGCTAGAAAAAATGCATCTTAAATTATTTAACATAAAAAGAAATCTTTAAATTAGATTTCTTTTTTTGCATGGTAAATAATTTATATTTAATTATGTCTTATTTTTAAATGACCTTCAGTTATCTCTTCTAATGCCCTACCAATATTTTTTTTACATTTATATTCACTTTCAGGCATTTGTAAATACCCTGTTCTAGATATTTCTTTACTCCTTCTAGCAACGATATGAACTAATTGGTATTTTGATTCAACTATATTTAATAATTTGTCAATAGATGGATAAATCATTGTATCGCCTCCTATTATAAGGATAAAATAGACGAATAAATAAATCAAGCAATATGACAAAATTAGACATTGTTTTTGACATAATTTTTTTATTTTGTTTACATAATGTTCTTGTAAACAGAAAAAGAGCTTTCGCTCTTCAATATAAGGTTTTATCTAAATTGATTACAAGAACCACATTGAACATTACTTACTGTATTTTCTTCACAGCAAGAGTATTCAGGTCTATAAGTATGTTTATATACATGATGATTAATTATTCTAGTTCGAATTGGGCAAACGTGTCTTTGCCCTTTTTTGATAGACTATAATTCTATTATTCCATTAATAATATCTATAATTTCTTCTAACTCTTCTT
>CANRKG010000051.1 GCA_947631155.1 uncultured Bacilli bacterium | reverse complement strand
ATACAAATTTGGGAATTGTAGCTCCAGGATTTCAATATGCATATGCAGGAGTTCCAGCTGAATATTCAACAAATATTAATCAATTTTATATTAATCCAAATTCGGTGGATGTAGATAGAAATGAATTTGTTGCTATTAGTGACTTTCATGGAGAACAATTTGCTATGGATAAACTTACTGAACATTACTTGGATGAATATAATAATATATATAATTTAGGAGATATTACTGATAGAGGTGATGATGGAGTTTCTATGTTGTTGCAACAAATGGAGTTAGCCAAGAAATATCCAAATAGGGTTCATTATTTACCAGGAAATCATGATAGTTTTATATATGGTATGTATTATGCTAAAGATGCACAACAAAGAGCTATTTATAGAAAAAATTTAGAATATAATGGTGGTGCAAAAACAATTCAAGATTTAGAAAATTTAAGGATAAACAATCCTCAAAAGTTTAATGAACTCATGAATTTTCTTGGTTCACAGCCTTTACAGCAAGTATCAGAATTTAATGGTAAAAAATATTGTTTTGCTCATGCCTTTTTTAATCAAACTATTTACAATCAAAATCCAAATTATAATTTGAAGAATTACATGAATGATGTCAATTTTACTGATAAAAATAAATCTTCTTCATCACCATATTATATATTGTGGTTTCGAAAAAAGAAAAATAGTTATAATCCAGCCGATCTACCTAGTAGTGAATATACAATGGTAGTTGGACATACTCCAAATGCTACTGATATCAATTTGGGAGATGTAAAAGTTGTATGTGTAGATGGTGGAGCAAATAAAGTAGATTTAGATGGTAATAAAAGTATCAAAAAATTTGATGGTGGTGCTGAACCTATTATAACAGTAAAAGGTTACCATAATGATACGTCAGGAAAAGGAAATAATAAAGTTAATACGGTTACTAGAGTTACCTTGACTGATGCTTTAGACCAATATGTTAAAGAAGAAAATGCTAAATATAATGATAATAATTATGCCCAAAAATTATTATATAATTATGTTTATGGATTTGCTGATGATAATAATATTACTGGTAATTATAGAGAAATTATTGCTGAAGCTAGAAATAGTGGGGAATTATGTCAATATCTTGGATTAAATCCAAATCAAGTTGCGTATGAAAAATCACTATATCAAAATGCAATTAATTATTTAAATAGTGGAGATGTACAAAATGCAGTTGGAACAATAAATCAGACTAATAATAATAAATTAATAAATAAGGTATATAATAAAGTATATCAGCAATCTTTAAAATTACTTGAATCCGGACAAACAAAAGAAGCCTTAGATGTTATTAGAATAACTAATGATAAAAAACAAATTTCAAAAATTGAGGATATAGTAGCTAAGCAAGTTACAGAATTAATAAATAATAAGAAATATGCTAAAGCAAATAAAATGGCTTTAGCAACTCAAGATAGTAATTTAATAACAGCGGTTCAAGGAGCAACAAGTGATGAAGTAATTAGTTTGTATAACAACGGAAGAAAATGGAAAGCTAAAAGAGTTATTAAGACAACTCAAAATCCAGAATTAATACATCAATTTATTGATGAAATATCAGTAAAAAGAAATAGAAAATAATAATTCTTGATAAATTACATAAAAAGTCATATAATAATAACAAATCGACGATTAGAGACAATAATAAGTTTAATTATTTAAAGAGAGGTTATGGGTGGTGAAAATAACTAATAATGCTTATTTATCTACTCTATAGATGGATTTATCCCGGCGTATGTCGTTAACTAATTAAGAATTGAAGGATGGCACCGTGCTTTTAGCGCTCCTTTAGGCTATCCTTTTTTATTTTAGGAGGAGATAATTTGATAGATACACATTATGATTTATTAACTATCCTTTATTGTTGTTATATGAAAAATGATTTTACTTATATCAATAAACTAAAATCTGATTTAAAAGATGTAAAGGGGATAATTGCTAATCTTTATTTTATGGATAAAAAAGAAATGAAAGAAGAGCTAGAAATTGAAAATATTGATGTTTTTGAAATGTTTAAAATAAGTACAAATTTATTTAAACAACATTTTAAAGATAAGAAAGTTGTTTTTAGTATAGAAGGCTGTGATTATATAAAAGATACTAATGAATTAGAAGATTTATATAAATTAGGACTTAGAAATATATTACTGGTCTGGAATAATGAAAATAAATATGGCTCAGGAAATAAAACTAATAAGGGTTTAACAGAATTAGGAAAGCAATTTATTGAAAAGGCAGTATCATTAGGAATATGCATTGATCTTTCACATATGAATAAAAATACTTTTTGGGATACAATTAGGTTATTGAATAAATTAAAGTCAGAAGGGAAACATCCTAAAGTTATGGCTAGTCATTCTAATAGTTATAGTTTATGTCCACATCCTCGTAATTTAGATGATGAACAATTAGAAGCTATTAAAGCCTTAAATGGAATAGTAGGTATTGTAGGACATGGACCTTTTATTAATAAAGATGAAAAAGATTTAGAAAAAAATTATTTAGAACATATAAAATATATAGAACAAAAACTAGGGATTAGTCATATAGCTATTGCGACTGATAATATTAATTTTTCCACAGAACTATTTGGCTTAGAAGTGGATATCAGCTTGTTAAATCATCACAACATCAAGAAACAGTTGACTAATCTTTTAAGTAATTATTATAATAAAGAAGAACAAGAAAAAATATTGTTTAAAAATATAGAAAAGTTTTTTGAGGTATGAAATGAAGAATTTGTTAAAATATTTTAATAAGCAAGAATTAGAATTTATAAAAAAAATAGAAGATACATATGTAAAAGCCTATTTTATTGTTGAAAGAGTTTTTAAAGACGTAGTAGATAAGGGAGGAAAGCCATATTTACATCATCTTTACTATGTAGCAGGTAAGCTTGATACTAAAGAAGAAAGAGCAGTAGGACTTTTACATGATACAATTGAAGATACAGAAATTAATGAAAGCGATTTAAGGGAAGTTGGATTTAATGATGCAGTAATTAATGCCCTTTTATTAGTAACAAAACAAGCAGAAGAAACTTATCCACAATTTATTGATAGAATTTTAAATAGTGATAATATGATTGCTATAAAAGTAAAGAAAGCTGATATGGAAAATAATATGGATTTAAGTAGAATACCTAATCCAACTGTAAAAGATTATCAAAGAAATGAGAAAAAATATGCACCACAGTATAAAAAAATAGTAAATTATATTGAAAGAAAGGGATAATAAGATGTTAGATATAAAATTTATAAGAGAAAATAAAGAATTAGTAAAAGAAAATATTAAAAAAAAATTTCAAGATGAAAAGCTACCTTTAGTAGATGAAGTAGTAGAACTAGATAAGAAAATAAGGCAGTTAAAATTAGATGGAGATACTTTAAGACAGGAAAGAAATGCTACTTCTAGTGAAATTGGACTTTTAATGCGAGATAAGAAAATAGAAGAAGCCGAAGAAAAGAAAAAAAGAGTTAGTGAAATAAATGGAAAATTAACTGATATTGAAAAAAATGAAGAGACTTTATCAGAAGAGTTAAAAGAAAAAATGTTAGTGATTCCCCAAATGATTGATGATAGTGTACCTATTGGTAAAGATGATAGTGAAAATGTAGAAATAGAAAAATTTGGAGAACCTGTAGTTCCTGACTATGAAATTCCATATCATTCAGATATATGTGAAGCTTTAAATGGATTAGATAAAGAAGCTGCTGGAAGAACAAGTGGTAATGGCTTTTATTACTTAATGGGTGATATTGCAAGACTTCATTCAGCAATGTTAAGTTATGCTAGAGATTTTATGATAGATAAAGGATTTACTTATTGTGTTCCACCATTTATGATTAGAAGTGATGTCGTAACTGGAGTTATGTCTTTTGCTGAGATGGAAAATATGATGTATAAAATTGAAAATGAAGATTTATATTTAATCGGAACATCAGAACATTCTATGATAGGAAAATTTAAAGGTCAAATTATTAAGGAAGAAGAATTGCCTATAACATTAACATCTTATTCACCATGCTTCAGAAAAGAAGTAGGGGCTCATGGAATTGAAGAAAGAGGATTATATCGTGTTCATCAATTTGAAAAACAAGAAATGATTGTTTTATGTAAGAAAGAAGAAGCTATGGATTGGTATAACAAAATGTGGAGTTATACAGTTGAATTTTTTAGAAGTTTAGACATACCAGTAAGAACTTTAGAATGCTGTAGTGGAGATTTAGCTGATCTTAAAGTCAAATCGTGTGATGTTGAAGCTTGGAGTCCAAGACAACAAAAATATTTTGAAGTAGGATCATGTTCAACTTTAGGTGATGCTCAAGCAAGACGTCTAAGTATTAGAGCCAAAGGTGAAAATGGTACTTATTTATTAGCTACTTTGAATAATACAGTTTTAGCAACGCCAAGAGGACTTATCGCATTTATAGAGAATAATTATCAAAAAGATGGTTCAATTAAAATTCCAAAGGCCTTGCAACCATATATGGGTGAAAAAGAAATTATTGCTTTAGATAATAGAAAATAAGAAGGTTAATTAAACGGAGAAGACTAGTTTTATTAATGATTATAATTAATAGAATTAGTCTTTTTACATATATTATTATCTATACAAATATTTAGTATTTTTATAATTAATGTAATAGATATATTATGAAATATATAATACTAAAAGGGGCATAAGATTACAGAATTTTTACAAAAAAAAATATTCATCAAACGATGAATATTTAATATGAAAAAATTATTGATCAGCTCTTTGAGCATTTTCAGCAGCTTCACGAATGTTATCAACACATGTTTTAAGATTATCAATAGGAGTAGAAATCTTATTAAAAGCATTGATAATAGTATTTTGGAATTCGTCAGCGGCATTACCTCTCCAAGCAGTACCAGCATCTCCACCTACAAAACTACGAATCTGTTTAGGAACATCGTCTTTACATGCTGAAATAGTATTATATATTGATTTAATACTTTCAGATGTAGCCATAATTTGTGCATAATCGTATTCAACAACAGAAGTATCGATTGGTTTAAGGTTATCTACATTGATTTTGTCAGCCTCTTGAACTGTAAAGTTAAGAGATTGTCCTAAGTTAGTAGTTTCAAGTTGATTAATTTTAGATTTAGCTTCTTTAATACATTCAGCTAAAGCTTGATTAAATTGATTAATAAAATCAGCTAAAGAAGTTTGAGCTTTGTCTAAAGAATCTAAATTTTTCTTAGCTGCAGAACCTTTCCATTTACTATTTGCAATATCATTCATGTTTTTACCAATTGAAGTAAAGCTAGTTTTTAAATCTTTAAACAAATTATTAATTGTAGAAGAAAAATTAGCTACTTCATTAGGATTAAAATAAAGTGTTGCCATAAAACCTCCTTAAAAAAATAATAAATAATATGTATATATTCTATACAATTAAATTATAAAGTAGATTATTTAAATTTGTAAATAAAAAAGGAACACCTTTACGATAATTTACGTTTTATTAGTGAGTTGATAATAAAAACTTGACAATAAAATAAAGAAAAAAGTACAATTATTATAGGAGAAAGATTATGGAAAAAAAGAAAATAAAAAATAAAGTTAATATTATAAAGACAACACTTGAACAAACATTAAAAGATCATAAAGAAGCACTAAAAAATATAGAAGAAGGAACAAGTAATCATAAAAAAACAATAAATAATTTAATAGAAGAAGAACAAAAAGTAATAGAAGAGTTAAAAAAGATAATAATAGAATTATAATAAGAAAAGAGGTGTAAGTAGTGTCAGATGCAATATATATAGATACAGAAAAAATAGATGAAGCTTATAACTATGC
>CANRKG010000050.1 GCA_947631155.1 uncultured Bacilli bacterium | reverse complement strand
TTCTAAAATATCTTTGTTTTCTTCTTTCATAAAGACTTCTTTAAAGGCTCTATCATATTTACATGTATAAAACTTTTTCATTAAAATTCCTCCTTACTCTATTATTCGTAAGGAGGATGATTTTTTCTTATGTTTTTTACTTATTTTTATGGTGCAAGAACTAATCGTGAGCCAATGTTCAAATTGACTCCACCTGTATTTTTATTGCAACTGAACTGGATTGCAATAACTCCAGTGCCGCAACCACCACCCCGAAGGAACCATGGGAACATCGCAACAATAAAATTTGAGTTATAATCATACCAGGAGCTATGTACTCTTTTTCCATTATCTTTTTGTATATGATAATTTGACTTAAATTGATTATATATTATCGTTTCTTCTAAAATAGATACTATTTTGTATTTATTTTACTTTATTTATGAGAACTTTCAATTAAAAAGAGACAACCATCATTCATGACGTTATCTCTTAATTTAACAACAAATTTTTATGTAAAATTAGTTTTAATTATATTTACAGTTATTCTTTATTAACTTCTACGACTGCTCGTGCTCCAAAAAGATTTAATCCAGCACAATCAGCAGATGGAACAATTTTCCCAGATCCTCTGATATTATATGGATCTGGATTAGTACTTGGAGTTGTTGACATCGTCCAATAACCATAATTTATTATTTTCACGTATGGTGATGGTGATAAGGCTGCAACATTTGTATCATTGTTTGTTCCTCCGTAATTTGTTGAATCATTTAAATAGTTATACATCCAAATTTGACAAGATTTTACTGTATCAAATTTACAATTCAACTCTTTTGCCTCTTGAACTGTTATCATTCTTGCTCTTACTCCTGATTTAGATAAAGTATAAGTACTTGTTGAACAATCTAAACTAGAAAAATCACATCCAGAATATCCTAATCCACTATTTCCTATTGTATAATTTAAAGTATTTACATTTTCCCATCCTATTGTTGCAGATTCTAATGCATTTAGTATCGTTTTAGGTCCTTCGGTTTTATTACTATCAGTATTCCAAAATATATTATATATAGTATTTTTTTGTGATTGCATTGTTAATTTTGATCCATCATCCTTTATTACATGAAATCTAACTGTATCTGAATCATTTACTTTATAATTAACTATTGTTCCTGCAGGACAATTATTTTGTCCACTCTTATAACATTCAGTTGGTACACATGTACTCTCATCTCCTGTTATACATTTTGTCACACTATTTGCTTGATCATATTTATATGCATATATAAAATTTTTTCTTTTTCTTATATCTGCTTTACTATATAATTCATCTATAGCTTTTTGTACAGTACTTGTACTATTATAACTTACATCAGTACTATTTATTACTGAACTTGTTTCTGCACATACTACTACTACACTTACTATTAATCCTACTATTATTCCTATTATAAATTTATAATTATTTTTTATTCCTTTTTTCATACCTAAGCTCCATATTTTTTATTTTTGTATATAATTCGTCTATACTTCCTTGAACATTATTTTATATTTTACAACTTTTTAAATGATTATACGTTACACCACTACTTTATATTACTGTTGTTATCGCATATGCCGAACCTATTGAAAATAGTAGTCCTATCATTATTCCTATTATTAATCATTTATTTTTACTAATTCTTTCATAGACTCCTATTTTTTGTAGTAAAACATAATTTGTTCTACGATATTTTTTTATCTATACAATACAATTTTACCCCCCTAAAATTTTATACAAGTCATCTAGGGCACATTTTACATTTTGACAACTAGAGCCTGACTGAATATTATCATATGAAAGCATTTCTGCAGTTGGTATTTCAAAATCAAAATCAATTGTTGTAATTTGAGTTTTATTAGTAAATCCATTTTTATATTTGCAAGTTATATCAATAGTTGTATCCCCATTCTTTTGAATACCTTTCCCTATTGCTTTTAATTCATTAGCTACATTACATTCAATATCAGTGCTACCACTAGAATATTTTGTATTCATTGCATAAATAATATAAAGCTTATTAGTTTTATTATTTATAGTTACAGTATAGGTTACTGTTGAATTATTATCAGGTAATGATGTATATAAATATACTGACTCTTTTCCATATTTCGCATTATATGTTTCAAATCCTCCATTATTGCCTTTTGCTGTTATACCTGTAACCCTAACATCAGCATCGACTCTTATAGCTCCCATTCCTGTTATTAACATTTTTTCATCATAAGCTGCAACGGTTACACTCATAGTTAATAGAACTACTATTACTATTATGACTTTATATCTTTCCTTTAGATATTTTTTTATTTTTATATTCATCACCCCTATCTTAAGGTGTATTTTCTTCTATATTAAAGATGTTTCTTCTTCCTCTTCTTTTTTTTCTTTTTGGTCTGCCTTTTCTATTTCTTCGTTTTCTAAATATGATTTAGTGATTCTATATTTATATAACGTATCATCTTTTACTATGATAAAGAAACTTTTCTCTCCTTTGATAGCTTCATAATATAATATTGGTGTTTTTAAATTTATTGAGGCATCTACCATTTCTTCAAATTTTTCTGGATATACTATATTATTATAATTTTTCTCATTGATTGTATAATTTCCATTTACTATCAATTCATCATATTCATTTAAAATTTTCTTTATCGTTAGCGTATATATGTTATCTTTTTTATAATCTTTGTATTTCCTAACTGCTACTGACAATATTATAATTCCTATTACTATTAATACAGAACCTATAATTAAATTTACTATACTTTCTACACTAAAATTTGTTAATGCTACTAAATTTCCACTATTTTTTATATTTTCTGTATCTATTGGAATATTTATTGTTTGTTCACTTAATGGTATTGTTATCTGTAGTTCACTCTTTTTATTTAATTTTTCTACATCTTTACTCTTTTCTCCATCTACATCTATATACATTATTACTTTTAAGCGACTTTCTACTGATAAACCATACTCTCTTTTATACGCATTGACATAGTTATTAAATTCATCGTAGTCAATATCTATATCTTCATTTATTACAATATTATTTGATTCTATTTGATTAACTGTCTCTTCTTTTAATTCATAATCTTTTTGATATAATATTTTTTCTGTTTCTTCTTGATCTAGTATTTCTAATCGACCTATTACTTTATATTTATAGTTATATTTCAAATTATTAGTTGTATGTATCTCATAATTAAAATTTGTATTTATTGTATTTATTAAACTTGCTACATATTGCATTCCGCTTGGTAAAAACTTTTTTTCATAAAATGTATTATCTTTTAAATATACTGTATAATCAGCTTTTCCTTTTTCACTATAACCAGTTATTACTTCCTTTCCTTCTTCTTGGAATGACTGTATACTTATATACATTCCTACTCCTAGTAAAATTAGTGATATCCCTATAAATATATAATATATAGCTTGTTGGTTTATAACTGTCTTCCCTGATTCTACATTATATAGTTTTTCTTTACTATAATATTTTATCTCTTTCTTACTCATTTTGCTTCCCCTCTATTATTCTTTTTATCTGTACTGTTGGATATCCTATATAGGGTATCTTCATTCTTACTTTCCCTATTATGTCTTTTTCTTCTACTACCCAATCATCTACTACATTTCCCTTACGATCACCTTTTGTCAGTATTTTATATTTATCATTCTTCTTTTTCATTTCTACTATTCGATGCGTATATATGGAGTTTCCATTTTTAAATACTATTATATCTCCTACTTTTAATTTTTCTATATGTGTCGCTATCATTTTATCTATTATTACTGCATCTCCTATTTTTATAGTAGGTTCCATACTTCCACTAGCTATAGCGGCAATCCAATACGGTCCTAAATTACTGTATAGGACTACTATTATCACTATTATTGCTATCTCACTTATGGTTATTACTTTTCTAATTCCTGTTTGTTTATTTTTATGTTTTTCTTCTTCTATTGGATACATTCTATTTATTATTTCTTTTATTACTATAGGTACTAATAACATTATAACTGACTCTAAATATATACCTAAATTTGGTACAACAGGTAAATAATATATATATAAATTCATTATTAATTGATATCCCATTGCTGGATAATAACCATAATTCTTACTTACATTATTTAACATTATATTTTTTGAAAAACTCGGTAGTATTGTTATTGTAGCTAATTCTAATAAATCTGTAATTTCTGCCCTGTTATATAAATTTATTACCAAAATTGTATCTATGGCACTTGTCATTAATACTACTATTATATTTAATAGTTTATTTTCTCTACTTTTTCTTAATAAAGTATATCTCAGTAATTCTTCTACTATTATTAAAAATATTACTGGAAATACATTTTTTATTATACTTATTGGCTCTAGGCTATAAGCAGTCTTTAAATATCCTGTCTTTAATCCTAAAGCATATATTAATACTAAAAAAGAAATTGTATAAAACAGTATCACTTTTAATACTTGTTTTTCTTTCATTTTTCTTGCTTTATCAAATCCTATTAACAATATTGTTATTGTTAATACTATTGTCAAAAACAAACTCAGTGTGTATTCATTGAATATATTTTTTATTATTATATTTAACATCAATACAAAAAAAGTTATTAGGGTAATTACTAATATTTTTATTTGTGTTATATTCATCTAATCACCTCTAATATTTTTTTGTTTTTATTATTAATTAGTTGTATATTGTTTATAGTTTAGTGTTGCACCAAATTCAGTTATTACTATATCATCTTTAGGTAAATTTGCACCAGTTGCCAAATTATCAGGTTTATATTCTATTTTTAATTTGAATTTTTCTGTATTACCAGCTGTATGCATTAATTTATGTTCTGCACTTGCATCATTATTATAACTTGTATCACCATCACTTTCTGCTAATGTCTGACCAATTTTATCTAATAATGAAACTTTAATATGTTTTTTACATTCCTCTGTATTTTCATTATCATTTTCTATATTTGAACATTGAAGAGTTACAGTAGCATTATTTAATATGGCATCAAAATCACCTGTATTATCTACTTCAAATTCGTAAGTTATACTATCCCCTGGTCTTTTTAGTTCTGCATTAATAATATTTAACGTTGTTCCGTTAACAGATACAGTACCTTCTTTTACATCTGATTCATAACCTGTTTCTTCTGATTCTTTTGTTACTGTGACATCAGAACTTCCACCATCACCTTTAAATTTAATTTCCCATTTTGCACCTTTTAAAGTACCAGCACCTGTTATTTCTAATGTTTTAGTATATGTAGCATAAGTGATACTTAAGATTGCTACCAACACTAGTGTTAACACTACTCCCCCTAATATTTTAAAATTCTTTCTGTTTTTCATCTTTATCCTCCTACTTATTTTATTATGAATATATGTCTTACATATTTTATCGTAGAATATATATTGTTCTACGATAAAAAAAGAAAACTTAAGATAGAAGTGATATAAATGAAAGATAGAGTAAAAAAATATTTAAAAGAAAGATATAAAATAATACTATTAATAATCGTTTTATGTACTGTAACAGTAGTAAGTGCTGCCTATGATGAAGAAATGACAATAACAGGAAATGGAATTATAAGAGTAGATGAAGATATAAGAATAACAAATGTAAAATTAATCGAACAAACAGGAGAATCATATGAACAATATAATAGTAGGTATAGTAAAGATAAAACTAGTATGTTTGTAGTCTTACCCAGTAACACAACAATTACTTATGAAGTAGAAATAACTAATAAAAATATAAATAATTACTATTTAAAAAAAATAGAATTAGAAAATAATTTAGATGAGGGTATTTCTTATGAAATATTAAATTATAATATTGATAATGAGGAATTGATTGAAAAAAATACTACTTTAAAATTAAAAGTAGAAATAAAGAACACTTCAAATGATACTAAAACAACTAATTTAATTTTAAAATATATATTTGAACATGATAGTGAATTACCAAATTGGAAAGTAACAGGAGTAGAAAAAAATAATGTTTTAACAACTTCAATATTTAATATGGAAATTACGGGAGAAGATAATTATAAAGGAATAACATCAGAATTAAGTGAAAAAGATATAGAGTTTTATGTAGATGGAATTCAAGTAAATCCTATAGCAATAGAATTAACCAAGAAAACTCCTGATGAAACACCAAATGTATATAACCTCAAAGTAGTAATGATAGGAAAAGAAGGAAACTTAACCTTAAAAGTTAAAGAAAATACATTAAAAGATAAGGCTGGAAATTATAATAATTTAAATACAATAGAATCTAATATCCAAATTGAAAAAAATAAAGAGACGAAGATATATATGGATCAAAACGCCGCAAGCTGGTATCTACGTATATATATACCTAAATACTATAGTGAGATAACTATTAGTGATAGTTTAAATGTAGAAGAAATTATCGATAATAACTATGATATTGTAATTAGTGAGCATTCATATTCTATAGTACCCCAAGAGGTAAATAAACTTTTTAAAGAACATATAAATTTATTAACACAAGGTAATGATAATTGGGATTATACTTATAGTGATAATCAGCTAGATATTATAAAAAGCAATGGTTATAGGGATGGTTCTAGTTCTGCTCTTCAAGTTTTAGCAAAGAAAATGATAAATAATAATTTAACTAGATATATGTCGGAAAATTTAAATGAATTATTAGAGCAACAAACACTTATAAAATTTAAAGAAGAAGTAGAAGTTCTTTATCAATATGAATATGACGATCAAATATATGATTTAATGGGATTATATAGCAAAGATAATACAAATTGGCTTCATATTCATTCTAATAATAATTTTTCACCGTATTACGCACTAATGGTTGAATATGTATTAGGTCACTTATCTTAAAAAGGGTATAAGCTACAAAAAAACTCTAGAAAAATTCTAGAGTTTAAGTAAAAAATATCGTAGAACATTATGTATTCTATGA
>CANRKG010000049.1 GCA_947631155.1 uncultured Bacilli bacterium | reverse complement strand
TTATTTTTTGTTTTCAAATTTATTATAACAAAGGTTCTTCCTTTTTTGTGTCTTCCCCCAAATAATTTTACACTATCTAAAAAAATTACGATTTGACAACATTTTAATTACATGATATAATAAGTCATATTTTTGAGAGAAGGGTGAATTATTAATGAAAGACTATTCATTAAATACTGACGAAAAAAGAAATATATATTATCTTACAAAATTGAAGACGGAAAAATAATTGCTAAATTGGCAAGTAGAGAATTTTATACTATTCCTTATACTGAAGAAAATGAACAATCAGTAATAGCAAAGATGGAATCACAAGCACGAAAAGCAGAAGTAAAACCACTTGATATGGTGAATAAGACATTATCAATAACTCAACCATTATTAACACCTATTGCCGTTGTTATTTTTATTAATAATGGTGGATGGTTTTCTGCTATGTTGCTAGGTATATTTGCATCGGAAGCTATACTATATCCCGCAAGGCGTATAATTCATGCGATGAAGCAAAGAGATATCAAAAAATTGAATTATTTTTTAGATCATCAACAAGAATTAAATGACAATGTTGAAAATAATGAGAATATGTTACTAAACGTTAGTAAAAAAACAGTTAGTAAAATTAAGGCACAACAAACTGAAGGGAAAAAACCATTTGATATTAATAATATTGACAACTATTCATTGAAAGATTTAAGAACTTTGAAAGAAAATTTTGAGAGAATTTCTTCATTTGGATTCAACGAAAATGAAAGTATGTTGAAAGAACCTACACCAGAAAAACAAGGAAATGTTTTGAAAAAAACGTTAAATTCTAAAAAAGTAAATAAAAAAATAGAAAGTTAAAAAATAGTTTAAAACTAACAAATTTCTGTTTTTAACTATATAATATGATATTGGCAATGCCAATATTGAGTGTGCAAAGGAATAACCAATTTTGAAACCCCATTTAAGCAACATATCAAAAACTAATTGTAAGTGATAGTATTCTTTCTTATCTAATACTTTTTCTTTGTATAGTAGGGTATTTAGTATTAGATTTTAATTTTATTTTAGAAAATAATTCTTTATCAAATAAGTAAATTTTTGTTAATATTTGTAATTTGATGATATAATTTATGTGAAGATTAATCTTTCAAACATTTTCCAAATGTGTACGACTATGGCAACAGATTAATACCAAACTCGGACTTTTTAAATTATTTGATAAGTTCGAGTTTTAATATCTAATAATTTATGCTAAAATGATTTTAGTAATTAAGGGGAAAATATAAAAAAAGATTTAATTAAAGCAGAAATAAATGTTAATGACAATAAAATCCTGCTAATGTTATAATACATTGGATGAGCAATAAAGCAACATTTGATTATATATGATTATGGGAACAATTAAATAATGAAGTTTGATATTCATCATTTACTTTAAGCCCTAAAAAATGGATTGATAGAACAAATGCCATAAAAAATTAAATTGTGCTAACCGTAACAGAAAAACAAAAACAATTTGTATATGTAGAAGAAACTGATGTTTTAAATGTTGCTTTATTTGGAATGACAGCAAAATAGTGGAGATAAATTAATTCAAAATTAGCTAAAGAAGGAAATATTAGAGATTACACTGATTTAGTTCATTTAGTTATATTAAACAATTTAGAAAATTCCGATGCCAAATTTATTAAATTAGGATTATCACAAAAAGAAAGATTAATAAAACTTAATGATTCCGCTAGAAATCAAATGGAAATATTAAAAAATAATCATGGAATAAAAGAATTAGAAAATATTGATAAATATTTAATTGAAACTAAATGAAAATTGTCAATTGAGAAAACACACTTGCATATTGGCTTTGCCAATTATGACATATAGTACAATATAATATCAAGGAGGTGTTTTACTATTATGGGAAAAGCGCTAAAAATAATATTTGATGCGAAAAAAAGTATAGAAGTTGAAAAAAACTATATTGTAGACAATTTTTTATCAGAAAAGGAAAATATGGGATATTCAATTGTAAGAACTCATTTAAATGGAAAGCATCCATATATGAAAAATATAAAATCTAATCGTACATATTTTTTATTAAATGGTAATGCTCAGTTTTATATAGATGATGAAATAATAACTCTTAATTCAGGAGAAATGCTTGTAATTCCTAAAAATACAAAGTATGCCTTTAAAGGAAACTTTGATTCAATTTTAGTCGATTGTCCTGCTTTTAATTCTAATAATGATGTTATATATAATGAACAGATAGAAGATTAATTATATAAAATTATCCCGCTTTTTTTGTGCTAAATAGATAATAAGTTCAAATTTTCTAATTGTTTAGATTATTTGAGTTTTTTTATAATAAATATATGATACAATTTATTTAGTAACTGGACAAAATATAAAGAAAAAATATTAAAAAGGAGATGTATTTATATTGAATAAAAAAGTAATTATATTTAGTCATGGTAGTGATATTGATGGTATTAATTGTGTTGTCTTGGCTAAATTAGCATTCAATCAAATTGATTATGTGCTTGCTCCCAATATAGAAAGATTAGAAATTATTTTTAGAGAATATATTGAGTCAAATAAGCTTATTCAATATGATAATATTTATGTAACTGATTTGGCGTTATATGAACCAGCATTATCAATGGTTAATGATAGTTGTTTAAAGGATAAAGTTCTTATATATGATCATCATAAAAGAGCTATAGATAATCATATGAATAAATATTTATTTACTAAGATAGTAGAAGAAGTATCAGGAAAAAAAACTTGTGGAACACAATTATTTTATAACTATTTAGTTGAAAATAATTTATTGCATGTAACACCTGCTATTGAAGAATTTGTAGAATTAACTAGATTAGAAGATACATGGGAATGGAAAAAAACAGAAAGTTTTGGAATAAAAGCACATGACTTAGCAATTTTATTTAATTCAATCGAACTAGAAAAATATATTTTAAGTGCATTAACTAAGTTAAAGAATAATACTAATAATTTTCTTTTTGATGAAGAAGAAAAAGACTTGATTCAAGCTAAAAAAGATAACTATCAGGAAAAATTACAATCTATTATGTCTACTGCAGAATATTTTACTGATGAGTTAGGTAATAAATATGGTATTGCTTTTGCAAATTATGAATATAGAAACGAATTAGCTGAATGGGTTAAAAATAATAAAACTTCTGAAAAAATAAAATATTTTATAGTAGTAGCTATGGATAAAGGTGAATTTGGACAGAAATCATATAGAGCAATAGAAGAAAATTTTGATGTTAATGAAATTGCTAAACTTCATGGTGGTGGTGGTCATATCGCAGCCGCAGCCGTTAATATTACTGAGCAGCAAAAAAATAAATCATTAACCTTGTCAAAGAAAGAAGGATTAAAATATTTAGCTGAAAGTAAATATTTATAATAGAAAATATTACAAAATAGGTATTAATAAACTTTTTTAGTTCAGCATATATTGACATTAGGGACAATAAGTGTTAAAATTAAACGCGGCTAAAAAAGGAGACAACAGATATGAATTATAAAATTTCAGATGAAATATATCAAAAAATAAATTCAAAAATAGAGCAGGGAATTTTTACAAAAGGTAAAAATTGTAGTTTAAAAAAAATTTGGCCTGTAGGTACTAAACTTAAAGATATACCTATAGATAAAAGAACTCCAGAAATATGCTATTCCCAAATAAGTGATTATAATTGGCGATTTTCTGATGTTCCAGAATCTGCACGCACAAGAGAGTTTTTTATAAGTGCTTTTACAAATACTTATGTATTTAATTATATTAAGGAAAATATAGATAAGTATGATCGTCAATTTTTTAAAGATTTAATTGAGTCAAATGAATATTGTACATTTCTCGATAAAAATTGTTTTGCGATTATGCCTGTTGAATATATCGATGAGGAAATGTGCAGTTTAGCAATTCTAAATTCATTAAATTATACTAATAGTGCTTGGTTTTATTTTGTTTATCAAAGAAAACCAGAAGCGTTAACCGCGGATTTATGGAAATTAGGAGCTAGATTATATTCTCGAATATCAGATAATGGAGAAAATAGATTTTTAGAAATTACTCCAACTGAATATAAAGACTCGGATTATTATTTACAAATGTGTAGGACTAATTTCAATTGTGGAATAGAATTGCCAAATAGTAAAGGTAAAATTATGAAAAATGTACCTGATGATGTGTTGGATTCCCAATTTGTCACTCAATTATTATCTGAAAATATTAATAATATTGCTAAATTTGATGAAAGAGGTTTAGAACTAAAGATCTTAAATCCAAATAATAATGCCATTAAACAACCAGTCTGGAAACTAATCCTTCAATTTAATAGAGATACCATTAGATATATTCCATTGAACGAAGAGAGGGGTAAATTCTTTTTAGAATATTATGGAGAAAGCCCTGAAAAATGTGACTGGATATTTAGAAGTGAATATAGTCAATATAAACAAGAAATAGACAAAAATAAACCTAAATTTTTTACTAAAAAGTAATTATATATTAAAACACCTATTTTAAAGGTGTTTTAATATTGAAAATATATAAATGGATTATATGAACCGATTAATATCATTGAAATACTAGTTATAAAAATTATCAAATAAATAATGTAACCCAAACTTTCGCAAAGGATATTTTTACTAGTAATTTTATTAAACCAATTATTTATATATGGGAATGAGAATATAATTCCAATTATAATATAAGGCATACCTGTAATTAAAGTATAATTATTTAGTAAGATATTATTAAAATTACTTTGTGTAAATATAAATAATCTGTTAAAAATTGCAATAAGTGTATTCAAGTTTTGAGTATTAAATATGACAAATCCAATTATAGTTATAAATATAGTTATTATCCATTTAAATAATTTAGGTATTCTGTTTAATAATTTTTTAAATATAGTTTTTTCTAATATTAGAATTAGAGCATAATATAATCCCCATAAAACGAAATTCCAACTAGTACCATGCCATAAAGCTGTTAAAAGCCAAACTAGTAACATATTAACAATCCAATGGAACATGGGAACTTTATTTCCACCTAATGGGATATAAATATAATCTTTAAACCAACTTGATAATGAAATATGCCATCTTCGCCAAAATTCAGTTACTGAAGTGGCAATATAAGGATAATTAAAATTCTCTAATAATTTAAATCCAAACATTTGACTTAAGCCGATGGCCATATCAGAATAACCAGAAAAATCAAAGTATATTTCTAATGTAAATGCTATAGCAGCAATCCACATGTCAAGAGTACCTACTAACTCAATAGACATACCGTAAATAGTTGTTGCAACAATGGCAACGTGATTAGCAATTATAACTTTTTTTCCTAAACCTAATATAAAACGTTTTAATCCTAATATAAAGTCATTAAGATTTTCTTTACGGTTTCTTAATTGGTCTTCTACGGTTTCATATCTAACAATAGGACCTACAATAAGTTGGGAAAATAATGAGATATAAACAGCTAAATTAATTATATTTTTTTGAGCTTTTGTTTTTTCTAAGTAGACATCTATAACATAAGAGACTATTTGAAATGTATAAAAACTTATACCTAATGGTATAGCACCAATTGAAGCCTGAAAAAGCTTAAAGTATAACAATACCCCAATATTTATTATTATACCTAATATTAAAATAACTATTTTGATTTTTCTAAATCTATCTAGTAATAAGGTTAATATATAGTTAATAAGAATTGATAGTAAAATTAATATTACATATTTGGGATCACCCCAGGCATAAAAGATTATTGAAAAAATAAGTAATATAATATTACGATAAGTTCTATTTGAACTAATATAATATAGTATTAATACTATAGGTAAAAATATAAAAATAAATATACTACTACTAAATATCATTTACTTCATCTCCATAAATAACTATCATTACTTGTAGAAGAAAACCAATTAGATAATAACAGAAAATCATCAATTTTATTTTCTTTAATATATTGATTAACATCAAAATCTTTAAAATGTCTTAAGTCTATAACATACGTTTTATTAAAATGTGACGCTAGTAATTCTTGTATAGCACAAGTATCACTAAAACCGATTATAAGTAAGTTCTTTTTTTCTGGCTGTTTAAAATCATATATAACTTCTCCTGTATCCCAACCATAAAAATATCCGTAAGAAATAGTTTTATCTTTTAAATAATTATGATTTTTAAATAATGCTGTTTTGTTACCATACTCTTTTTTTTCTCCATCAACATAGGTTGAAAATTTTGGCATATTAAACTTATAAGCAATAAATTTTTCTTTATATTTAAAAAATTGGGCTTTTGTAGATTTACTTCCATAAATATTATAATCAAAGTGGACTTCTGAAACAGGTTTCAAAACTTTTTCATTTTCACCCAATATTAGTTTAACTATATCTATATAACTTTGATATGCTCCCTTATAATTATAATGATGATCATTTTTTAAATAATAATTTTTATAATCTTCATAACTATTAATAGCTAAATAGGAAGTTTTAAAAGAAGGATAATATGTAATAAGCTTATCATAGAAGTTATTATTAGGTCTTTCTAAATTAACTGTTTTTTCATCATTAATCAAATATAAATATTTATTTTTTAGGGGAATTGATTCATATTGTTGAGCAATTTCTTTAATTTGATAATTATTAATCTCAATATAATTATCATTATAAGGAGCCGCTAATAAATAATCATCACCATTAAAATTATAATATTCATCAACAACTAATTTATATGGTGCTGATTTTAACTGATCTAGTATTAATTCTGATAGAAAATTTCTAATTTGTAATGCATAAATTTTAAAGTAATCACTACCTAAAATTTGATCATTAACAGCTTTTTCTGTATTTTCTTGAAACTTATTATTTATAATTTTAGTTAAACTAAATGTTGGGATTTTATTAGCTGTTCGATTTTCCAAATTATTTATATCAGTTTGTCCCTTGAATAAAATTTGTATATAAAAAAGTAAAATAACTAATAAAAATAAACAGATAAATACTATTTTTAAAATGAAAGAAACTATTTTTTTAGATTGCTTTTTCTTCATTTGAATCATTCCTCGTATAATAGTTTTTGTAAGAGATAATTTTATATTTTTTCTTACAAAAACTATTTTATTTTTTTATTCTATTT
>CANRKG010000048.1 GCA_947631155.1 uncultured Bacilli bacterium | reverse complement strand
AATCAAGAATCAAGATGAATTCGTTTCACTCATTCTTGATTTTTTATAAAGTAATAGTTCCCCCAACATTTCTTAAACTAACATACCGATTAGCTAAAAAACGGAATCTTAAATAAAAAATTTACGGGCAATAATACTTATGGTATGTGGTCACTGCGATACATTCGGGGGGGGGGTATATAGAAAAGCTTATTAATTTATTTCATATGTCTGTTTTTATATTTATAAGTGGTTATTTATTTAAAAATAGAAATTTTAAAAATATTAAAGAACTTTTTAAATATATATTTCATAAAATAAAAAAATTATATATATTTTATTTAAAATATGAATTGTTATTTTTAATATTTACAAATGTGTTTTTTAAAATAGGATTTTATAGTTCTAATATTTCGTACGGTGGTAAAACGATATATCCTATTATATCTATTAATATTTTTTTGAAAAAAGTTATTGAAATTATATTAGGAATGGGTCGTGAACCATTTTGTGGTGCTTTTTGGTTTATAATATCATTGATATTTATTATTTTTGGATATTCATGTATAAAATTTGTTAGTAGTAATCAAAAAATAATTAATGAAAAAGTATTTGAAAAAATAGCAGTATTGATATGCTTTATTATTGGGTGTTTAATGCAAAAATTCTTAAATATTCCACGAGTTGCTCCAGCATTTACTTTAATGCTTATTTACGATTTGGGAAATGAAGCCTATATACATAGTAAATATATAAAATTTAATAATTATGTTTTAATGATAGTTTCATTTGTACTATTGTTAATTTTAAATAATTTTGGAAAAATTAGTATGAATAGTAATAATTTTTCCAATCCAATTTTTTTTATAATTTGCTCTATCTGTGGAATTTACTTTGTGCTTACATTAGCAAATTTAATTTTTACTAAAACCAAAGTATTATCTAAAAAGTTACAATATCTTGGATTAATTACATTAGAAGTAATGGCTTGGCATTTTATTGGATTTAAAATAGCAATGTGTATTCAAATTATTTTTAAACAGATTACATTTTATGACTTAGCTTATTTAACGGGACACAATAATGCTAATTTATGGTATTTACTTTATGTTGCTTGTGGATTAGGACTCCCGATTTTAATTTCTTTAACTAAAAATTTCGTAATTAATATTTATCATAGTAAATATGCAAAAAAAATGTTGAAAATGCCAAAAGCAAAGTAGGGAATGAATATTTAAATGTTTATCCTAATTTAAGAGATAAATATTCGATATATGTAACACTGCAAATGGAATAAATTTATAACTTAAAAATAAGAAAGGAAGTAAAACCTGAAAATATCAGTTGCAGGAATAGGTTATGTAGGATTATCACTTGCTACATTACTTAGTCAAAAAAATGAAGTTATGGCACTTGATGTCATAGAAGAAAAAGTGAATATGATTAATAATAGGGTATTTCCTATAAAAGATAAAGTTTATACAAGAGATATTTTTAGTACTGATTGATATTTTGTAAAAAACTTGTAATAAATAAAAATTAGCATAATATTTAAATGCTAATTTTTTAATGTGGAAACAATATGATAAAAAGTTTTTTAATATTTATTTCTTAATTAACTTATGCTATTATATTAACAATTTAGTTTGAGTAGGTGTTATATGGCTATAGAAAATGATAATAATATAATATTAAAGTCTTTATCTCCTTCGGATAATGCTAAAAATATTGAAAAATATAAAAAGTTCTTAGATAAAGCATTATCTGAAGAAAAAAATAAAAATATAGCTTTAACTGGTAATTATGCTTCTGGTAAAAGTAGTATTTTACAAACTTATTTTAAAAATGATGATAAAACAATATATATTAGTTTGGGGTCATATTCTGAAAATGAATTTATAAATTATACAATGGACGATATAGAAACTAGTATTTTACAACAAATCTTATATAAAGTAAGACCTAATAGATTACCATTATCTAGATTGCATAGAATAGACTTTAATTATAACTATCTTAAAAAATATAATTATATTATTTCTTTTATAATTACTATTATATTAATAATTATTTTTGAACTATTTAATATAGATAAATTATCTATGTTTTTAAATAATTCTAAAATACTTATTGTTGTATTTTCTATTATTATGTCTTTTCTATATTTAATAGTGTTATACGTTGTTAAAGGTATTAATAATAATTTTTCTTTTAAGAAAATGACTATTAATGGTGTAGAATTAGATAAGGAAGAATCTGATATATCTATTTTAAATAGAAATATTGAAGAACTAATTCATTTTTTTAATCAAACAAATTTTAATAAAATTATATTTGAGGATATAGATAGACTTAATAATTATAGTATTATATTTTCTAAATTAAAAGAAATAAATATGATATTAAATAGTGCTTTAGATAAAAATATTAAATTTATATATGCTGTTTCAGATACTATATTTGAAAATTCTGAAAAGAGGACAAAGTTTTTCGATATAATTATTCCTATAGTTCCATATTCTAGTTTTGAAGCTTCAAAAGATTTATTTTTTAGTGAAGAGTTTAGTGAACTAAATTTAGATAAGGATATTATTAAAGAATTAAGTCATTATATAGATAATCCTAGAATAGTATATGATATTATTAATGAATATTCTGTATATAAAGAAGTTAATATTATAAATGATAAAAAAGATTTAAATTTTTTATTTGTTTTATGTGCTTATAAATCTTTATATCCTAATAGATTTAAAGATTTATTAGAAAATAAGGGCTGGTTAGCTTATTATTTTTCAAAAGAATTTGAAAATGAGGCTACTTTAAGTTTTAAAACTTCAAAAGAACAAGAAATAAAAGATAAAAATAAAACAAGTGAAAGTTTGCCTAAAGAAGATATAGATAAACTATGGAATGAATTAAATAGTTTTAACATTAAAGAATTATCTAGTCAAGAATTGTTATCTCAATTAGAAAAAAGTAAATTACCTTTAAAGTTTAAATTTAATGAAAAAGAAAGTAAATATGATTTAAATAGTTTTGAAGAATGGATAATTACTTCAAAAATAGTTTCAAATAGTTATAGACGATTAATTATAACAAAGCATAATAATTATTTAAGTGATAGTGATGAAAACATATTGGATTTAATAGTAAAAAACGATACTAAAGGTATAGTTGACTACAATTACTCTTTTAGTAATGTAAAAGATGTATTTGAAGAATTATCTATTTATGATTTTAAAAATGATTCTGTATGTATAGAAGAATTATTTATTGAAATGTTAAAAAGTAATAGAAAGGAAAAATGTTTACAACAATTTTATTATCATATATCCGAATATAAGGTTAAATTTATATTAAAATTAGAAAATGATAATGATTCAATTTTAAAAAAATCTGCTTCATATTTAGATGTATTGGTAAAATATGTAGCAAATAATACGAAAAGACGCTATATAACTCTTGATTTTCAAGAAAGAATATACTGTGCATTTATTGCTTATTCAAGAAAAGGTGATGATAAAATAGACGCTATTATTTATTCATATTTTAGTAATGTAAAAAATATTGAGGATATCTTTCATAGAAATTATTATAATTTTATAAAACAATTGAAATATTTCAATATTTCCTTAAACCAAAAGAGTTTCAAATTATCACCTATGTATAAAGATTTTTATGATTATATAATAGAAAATGATTTATATGGTTTTAATTTCAATTTTATTAGTAGTGCTTTAAAATGTAAAAAAGTTCCTTTTGATATGAATAAAATTTTAGAATCATCTTATTATTTAAAAGATGTTGAGGAAAAAATTTATAATAAAATATATAATAATTTAGATGTAGTTTTAAGAAGAATTCAAGATTTATATACACCACAAAAGGATACTGAAGATTTCTTACGTGTTTTATTTAGTGATGAAAAAATAGGCTTAACTGATAATAATAAGATGATTATTTTAAAGTTTGAAGACGTATTAATTAAGGATATAAAATGGGGACCTACAAATTTATATACAGAGTTATTAAAAGAAGAGAAAATAGAAAAAAAATTTTAATGATTTAGTTGTTCTTTATAGTAATTATAAAGTCTTAAAGGAAAACTTAAAATTAATTAATAAAAATATAACTTTGAAAAATTTAGATAAAGCTTACAAGCAAATAGAAGAATTATTATTAGATGAGAAAACCAAAAAATGTTAAAGAAACAATAAAAGTTATTGTAATGTTGACTTTTTCAACATTATATGTATAATACGAATTAAGGGGATGTAGTATTTTTATGGAATATAATGAAAAAATAGGACTGAAACTAAAAGGACTTAGAGAAAAGTTAAAAATGACTCAAGAAGATGTAGCTTCTAGAATGGGACTTGGAAGAGATGCTATTATTCGTATTGAAAAAGGTATGAGAAAAATAACTACTGAAGAGTTAAAAAAGTTATCTATCATATATGGTATTAGTGTAGAAAATTTAATATCAGAATCTGAATTAAATTATGTAAATTGTAATACAAAGGGAATAATATTAGCTGGGGGGTCAGGTACTCGACTTTATCCAATTACAGAGGGACAAAGTAAACAATTATTACCTGTTTATGATAAACCGATGATATATTATCCTTTATCTGTATTAATGGAAGCTGGTATTAAAAATATATTAATAATTACAACACCAGAAGACCAATATAACTTTAAAAGATTATTGGGTGATGGTTCTAAGTTTGGAATCAATTTGGAGTATACTGTTCAACCATCTCCAGATGGATTAGCACAAGCTTTTATTTTAGGAGAAAAATTTATTGGAGATAATCCTTGTGCTATGGTTTTAGGAGATAATATTTTTTATGGCAATGGATTAAAGAAAGAATTAAATAAAGCAATTGTTAATGCAAGTAGTGGATTTGCTACTATCTTTGGTTATCAAGTAAAAGATCCTGAAAGATTTGGAATAATGGAATTAGGAGCAAACAATAATGTATTAAGTGTTGAAGAAAAACCTCAGCATCCAAAATCTGATTATGCTATAACTGGTCTTTATTTTTATCCTAAGGGAGTATCAAAAATAGCAAAAGAAATACAACCATCTGCAAGAGGAGAATTAGAAATTACCACTTTAAATGACATATATTTAAAAAAAGGTCAATTAAAAGCATGTTTGCTAGGAGATGGATATAGTTGGTTTGATACAGGAACATTTGATTCATTAATTGATGCTGCAAATATGATAAGAACTCTTGAACATAATAAAGATAGATTAATTTGCTCACCAGAGGTGATTGCTTATAATCAAGGTTGGATTACAGCTGAAGAATTAGAAAATAGAGCAGAGTTATTAAAAAAGAATTCATATGGATTATCTTTAAAAAAAGTTTTAGGAAGGAAAAATAAATAATGAAAAAGATAGAAACGGAATTAAAAGATTGTTATATTTTAGAACCAAATAGATTTGGAGATGATAGAGGTTATTTCTCTCCATATTTTATTCAAAAGGATTTAGATGAATTAGGATTTAAAAGGGTTGTTCAAGCTAATAGAAGTAAAAGCTCAAAAGGTGTTTTAAGAGGATTACATTTTCAAAAAAATCCTAAATGTCAAGCTAAAATAGTTGAAGTTATTAAAGGTAGTGCAATAGATGTTGTTGTAGATTTAAGAGTGGATTCTCCAACGTATGGAAAATATACAGCAGTAAAATTAACTGATGAAAATAATAGACAATTATTTGTCCCTAGAGGTTTTGCTCATGGTTTTATAAGTTTAGAAGATGATACGGTATTTCAATATTTGATTGATAATGATTATGCTCCTAAGTTAGAGGCTGGTATTTTATGGAATGATCCAGACTTAGGTATAGATTGGGATAAAATTTTTAAGGAAAATGGAATAACAAAACCTTTATTATCAGATAAAGATCAAGTTCATCCTGGAATAAAAGATAACAAAGTTATTTTTAAAAGAGAACAAGAGAAATTTTTGATTACAGGATATAATGGACAATTAGGTTATGATATAAAAAGAGAACTATTAAAAAATGGGGTAAAAGAAGAAAATATTTTAGCTATAGATAAAGATGAAATGGATATAACTGATAGAGAAGCAGTTATGAATGTAGTTGGTGAATTTAAACCTGATGTTATATTTCATTGTGCAGCATGGACGGCAGTTGATAAAGCTGAAGACATGAAAGATGTTGTTACTAAAATTAACGTTGAAGGGACAAAAAATTTAACTGATGCCTCTATTCTTGTTGGAGCTAAAATAGTTTATTTGTCAACAGATTATGTTTTTGATGGTACTAAAGATGGTGCTTATAATCCAGAAGATAAAGTTAATCCTAAAAGTGTTTATGGTGAAACAAAGTATTTAGGTGAAGAGGAAATACGTAAAAATCCAAAACATTTTATAGCAAGAATATCATGGGTATTTGGTATTAATGGTAAGAATTTTATTAGAACAATGCTTAAATTATCTGAAAACCATAGTGAATTAAATGTTGTTGATGATCAAATAGGTTCTCCTACTTATACTGTAGATTTGTCTCATTTATTAGTTAATTTAGCACAAACAGATTCTTATGGAACTTATCATGCAACAAATGAAGGCTATTGTTCATGGGCTGAATTTGCGGAATATATTTTTAAAATTAATAATAAAGATGTTAAAATAAATAAAGTTTCAACAGATGAGTATTTAAAATTAACTGGAACAAAACAAGCCTATAGACCAAAAAATTCTCGTCTTGATAAAAGTAAATTAGAAGAAATAGGCTTAGAAAGAATGCCTTCATGGCAAGATGCAACACAAAGATATTGTGAAGAATTAAAAGAAGAAACTTTAACTTTAAAAAGGGGTCAATAGCATGAAGTTTTTAGTAACAGGTGGAGCAGGTTTTATAGGAAGTAATTATTTATACTACGTAACAGAAAAGTATTCTGAAGACTATTTTGTGTGTTTAGATGCTTTAACTTATGCAGGTAACTATAATAATATTAAACCTTTAGAAAATAAAGATAATTTTAAATTTGTAAAAGGAGATATTACAGATAGAGAATTTGTTGATAAATTATTTGCTGAAGAAAAGTTTGATTATGTTATTAATTTTGCTGCTGAGAGTCATGTGGATAATTCTATAAAAAATCCTGGTATATTTTTAACTACTAATATTATAGGTACTCAAGTATTAATGGATGCTTGTCGAAAGTATGGTATAAAAAGATATCATCAAGTATCTACTGATGAAGTATATGGGGATTTGCCTTTAGATAGACCAGATTTAAAATTTACTGAAGAAACTCCAATTCATACATCTAGTCCTTATTCATCTAGTAAAGCTTCTGCAGATTTGTTAGTTATGGCATATTATAGGACTTACGGATTACCTGTAACAATATCAAGATGCTCTAATAATTATGGACCTTATCAGTT
>CANRKG010000047.1 GCA_947631155.1 uncultured Bacilli bacterium | reverse complement strand
CAAAAATGTAAAAACTTTTTCTTGCAAATTTCTTTATTTATAAGGTTTTGTTAAAGTGTTTCCATAAATCGTAATCAATCAGTTGATGTTTGTTTTATTTTCATTATTCATTTTTATCACTTCCAATTTCTTTTAGTATTTTATCATTTTCAAGAAATTTATCAAAATCTGAAATAAATAATTTGTCTTGCTTTTTTCTAAATTTATCATATTCTTTATATGCAAGTTCTTGCGCCACCTTATGAGAAATTTTTCCAGAATTATGTAATATTTCTCGTCCATTAAATTGTAAGAAAGCGTTAAGTTTTTCTATCCAATCATTCATTGTCATTGCATTATGATTTTCTGCTTGTAACTCAGCATAATCTAAATACATTGTAACAATTCTATTTAAATTTTTTAATTCTTTTTCTGTTAAATAATTTTTAGCAATATCTACATCATATCTATAAATTGGCCCATTTGGTGATTCAGTCCAATTAGTAAGTCCCATATTTTCTTTATTTGAATCTACGCGATTATATATGATTTCAGCAGCTGTATTGCCTGTAACCGCATAGTGCAATTTATTTTGAACTGTCTTAAAAAATTTTTTTGTAATTTCCGAATCCTTATCATAATCAATACTACAAGATGAATAAATATCTGTTATTTTTTGATAGAATCTTCTTTCATCATCTGATAAAGATTCATATTCTTGCTCTGTAATTTCCTGTTTTCTTGTTTGAATAGCAAAGTAAGTTTACCCTAAAGCAACAACTTCTTTACTTGGATCATCATTTTACACTATAAGATAGTATATATATCTAGACAATTTGTAATCTTTAATAATTTCTTTTTTCCCTTTAACAGTTTTTATTGGCTTGTTAACTTCAACAACCCAATCTTCCCTATTTGAAATGCTATTTTTTGCTGATACAATTGCTTTATCTATTACTTTTTCAAAATTTTTCTAATCTTTATAATCTAATACCTTTTGTAATTTACGCGCATACCAATATTCATCCTATATTCATCTAAATGTTTTATACTTTCAAAAGTACTATCAGCAGTTTACTTACCACAAAATTTAACCCTCTATACCATTTCGTTTTATAAAATTATCATATACCCATTCAGGAGCATAATCAAAAATATAAACTAGTTCTTCAATTAGTTCTTTTTTAGACATTTTATTTAAACATTTCATGGCATTATTATATTCTCTTTCATAATATTCTTCATATTCTTGTTGTAATTTTTCTTGCTCTTCTTCAAAATTTTTAGCACTACTTGGAACAACACTAAAATAAGTTGCAACAATATGTTTACAAATAATACGTTTTCCATTAGCCAAAGGACAATTGCATGTTGATTTTCTAGGATGTTCTAAATTAAGATAAACATTATAATCTTTATTTCCCAAAACTATGCTTGTATATTCGTTATTATTTATTTTCTTTATATTTTTAATTTTTTTACTTTTATAATAATCTAATCCTCTCCAACATGACAAACCACTTGCACTTGTAATTATACTCATCTAAAACCATTACTCCTTAATCTTTGTATTTTTAGCATTTCTAGTTTCTTCTTTATCTACTGATTCTTTATGAGTTATTATACCAAACTTCTAACTAAAAGTCTTTAGTTTATTAAAAATTTGGTAGCTTTTTTAGTCTACCAATTGCCTTTTCACTATTACTTACCCGTAAACTACCCCTTATATTCTTTCAAGTTTCTTTGATCTTTTATTTTGTCTACCAAATCTTGGTTTTTTATATAACATTTTACCGTATCTATTATATCAAAGGAGGATTTATTTTTCTCTTAACGCTATCACTTCTTCAGCTCTCACCCGCATTGCGGATGGTTTTATTATGTTCTTATCCCGGAACATAATAAAAAATAGCTATTAGCTATTTTTTATCTTATTCACCTTCAATAGGTTGAATTTCTAATGTAAATGTATATTCTCCATTTCCTTCTTCAAATACTTTATCATCTTTAAGATTAATTTTTACTTTAATATTATCAATATTATCTTTTAAATTATCCCATGTATAATCATAAATTTCTATACCTGTTGCTTTTTCAAACAATCCTTCAAAATCTTCCAAAAATTCATCATAATTATCAACTTCATTTTTAGTAAAAGTCTCAGAATAACTATTAAAACTTAATGTTATTGATTCTATGGTTGAAGTACTTAAAAAATTTGATAAGGCAGTCTTAACTCCAGCTCCTAAAAGACTTGTTCCTACTTTAGCACTTGTTTTTTTATGAGAAACTACTTTTATAACATTATTATCAACACTAACTTCCATTACATCTTTATGTATTGTATCTAATGCTGTTTTTGAAGCTGTTTTTAATTTTTCTATTTCATCTTTAGTTAATCGTTTTCCCCAATGAGTATCCAATTCCATATCCCTAGTTATTTTTGTTTCATCAAAGTTAAATTCTTCTTCTTTATCTGTTCCTTCTTCAATTTCTTCATACCAACCTAGGAATTTATCAGTTTCAGTATCTCTTTTTTTTCTTTTACTAACTTCAGCTTGTGGAATTGTTTCTCCATCATAAACTGTCACTACTTCTTTTGTCTTTTCTGGGTCATTTGCTTTTTCATCATGGAATGTAACATCATGTGTCTTAAACATTTTAATTGTATAAGTATCTTTTGAACCATCTTTTAATTTTCCTACTCTTCCAGTATCTACTTTTACTGTAAATGCTTTTTCATGTAAATCTGCAAGTGTAATTTTATCTTCTTTTCCAAATATTTTTTTCTTATTTTGTTCAAACCATTCTGCCATTTTCTCTAAATCTTCTGTTTTTGTTAGATTATATGTAACACTACCATTATATGAAAATTCAACTGATTGTACACCTTCGTTTTTTGCAATTTCTGATAATGCTGGGTATAATCCTGATGCCATACCTTTCTTAATATCTGTACCTATACTTTTTACTTTTATAACTATATTTTGTTCAGCTGATCTATCTTCATCTTTTTCAAAATATTTATGGTTTACTTTATTCATTACTGTTGCTAATAATTCATCTGGATCAACTTCTGGTAATTCACCATCAAAACTTATTGTATATTTGTCTGGATTATCATTTTGTTTTTGAGCATAATTTTTTAAATTAATATGTGCAGTAAAGCTTTTATCTATTAAATCTACTGTTAAAGCTTCTTCTACTTTATAACCAAGGATTGTTTCGCAATTTTTTTCAAACCAAGCTACCATATCATCAAGATTTAAATCTTTTGTAAGTGTATATTTAATTTCTTGATTACCACTATATACAAAGTCTACTGATTCTACATCGTTATTATTTACTAATTTTTGTAATAATGGATATACTCCTGAACCCATTCCTTCAATGATTTTAGTATTCAATTTTTCTTTCTTTATATTTATTTTTACTTTACCTTCTGTTATTTCTGTTTCTTTAGCTTCAAATATATTACCGCTTAATGCCTCAAGAGCTTCTTTTGCAATTTTATTAGTGTCTATCTCTTGTCTTTTTCCCGTAAATTTTACTGTATATGTTTCTGTTGGTGTCTTGTGAGCTTTTGATACATAAGCTTCTTTTTCAGTTTCTCCTAAGTTAATTGTAGCTTTGAATTCTTTATCAAGTAAATCTGCTAATATTATATTTTTAGATTTTCCAAAAATCTTTTCTTTATTATTTTCAAACCATTCTGCCATCTTATCAATATCTAAATTTTTATTATCAACAGTTAATGGTTCTACACCAGCTACACCAGCATATTCAAATGTTACTGAATTCACTTGAGCATCACTTACTAAACTAGTTAAAACACTAAATACTCCTGAACTCATTCCTTTTAAGATACTTTCTTTTAACTTTTTTGTTGCTATATCTACCGTAACTACGCTGTCTTTTACCTTTTCTGGCGTAAACATATCCTTAGTTAGTTTTTTCATAGCGGTATTAACTTTTTCATCTGTATCTGCTTCTTTATCTTCTTTTACATAATGATAATCAATATATTTAACATTGAATTTATCTGGTAATTCAGTTGTTCCAACTATTTTTTCAGGCTTATTCCATCCTGTTATTTTTCCACCCGAAATCGTTGGTTTAAATAAATAAACTGTCATTTCATTAAAAACTGGATCTGTATTGATTTTACCTGTTTTATCTTTTATATCAATACTATTAGCAGCTAACATAACATCTTGTATATCTATTTTATAAGCAGATGTAAATGCATATTCTCCAATTAAATACACATAATTTATACGAGATTGTTCCCTACCTATTATGAAACCAAATGTATCTCTTTCAGTTCCATCTTCTGGTATTTCTAAGGATACTTCCTTAGCATAAGTAGGAATTATTGAAATGAATACTGTTAAAATAGCTACTAAAAATAATTTTATATACTTTTTCATTCTATCATTTCCTTTCTTTTTTAACTATAACTTACTGTTGCTTGTACTGTACTTCCATCATTTAATAAAATTGTTGCTGATCTTACCCCTGTATTAACTGAGTTATTGTCAACATAGGTACCAGAGAAAAAGTCTGATGAATTATAATTAAATGTATTGACACTACCAGTTATATCTGCTCCATCTTTTAAAATTCTAGCAGACCATTGTAATGATCCACCAAGAACCATGTTTTCTTTATGTAGTAAAAGTACATATACAGGTTTCGTTGGTTCTGCTGGTTGTGGATTACTTGGAGCTGATGGAGTATATCCTCCTCCAGTTTGTCTTCTACCACTTGAACCTGAATTTGTAGCTGTAGTTTGTTGTTCTTCTTCTACTGGTTGTTCTTTTTCTTTTACTGTTACAGTAACTGTTGCTTTTCTTTCTCCATCTTTTGTTTTTACAGTAATTGTTACTTTACCTGCTTTTAAAGCTTTTATTTTACCATCTTTATCTACTGTAACTATACTACCATCACTTGATTCCCAAATTAAGTCTTCTTTCTTTAGACCTTTTAGTAATGATTCTATCTCTAATGTTAATTCATCTTCTACAGTAATTTCTAAATCTGTATCTTTTAGTACTATTCCAGTACCATCTGATTTCCATTTAGCTTTTAAAGTCATGTTCTTTTTAACTTTAGTATTAAAATCAAATTTTTTATCATTATAATACCATCCTGCAAAATCATAACCTTCTTTTGTTGGATCAGATGGCTTTTCTATTTTATCATTTTCCTTTACTTTTATAGAGTCAATAATACTTCCACCATCTGTATCAAATTTAATTGTATACTCCTTTCTAGTACAACCTCTTAATAAGAGAATTATAATAATTAATATAATTAATCCTACTACTACTCCTATTATAGTTTTTTTATTTTTCATCCTTTTACTCCTTCCTTTCTTTTTAGGTCTTGGTATTTTATTTTATTCACCTCTCTCCTAAAAAAACACAATCTCTATTAACATTTTATCATAATAATTTAATTTTTGTTAATTTTACGCATATTTTTATTACACTTTACATTGGCTGTTTACATTACATGACAATACAATAATTTGATTTGAGTTTTTTGTATATTATAATGTATCATTATAAATATTGTCAATACTTTTTGACAACAATTGTAAACTATTAAATAAATCCGTTATTTATTAATGACCCTCTATCAAAACAAAATATAAAAATAACGTTGTCTTCTTGGTTACAAGAGTTTTGTAATACTTGTAAAAATGTTTGATCTCCATTACCACTAGCTTTCTAATATTTTAAAACCGAACTATCAACATTAACTGAACCAGAATTATAGAAATGATTTTTTTTCTAAATTATCTCTAGTTATTTTGCAATATTTCTTTCACGTCTTGCAATATCTTTATTTTAAGCCTTATATTTCGATATTTCACTTAAAAATTGTTTTCTATTTAATTTACTCAAATCTTTATCAAATGCTAAATAAGAATTTGTGATTTCTTCTCCCATCCATTTTTCTTTTTTATATTTTAACATATCTTCATCTTTTTCAAAACTTACCTCAACGCGCAACAATTCTTTATATATGCCATAATATTTCTTTATTGATATATCTTTATTATTTAAATATAAATAACTATCCCTAATTATTTGTTTATAGGCATCTTTCTTTAATAAATTAAATTCATCAAAACTGATTATTTCTTTTTTTACAACAATATTTTCTTTTAATATTTCTTTTTCGTATTCATTATTCTTTTTTTGAATTCTTAAGGTATCATTTATATAATATCTTTCATATCTTATTGGAAGACTTAAATTTAAGTTATCTAATGTATCAATAATAAATCTTCTAGATAATCTTTTATTCATAGTTTTAACTCCTCGTATAATATTATTAAATAGTATATATTAACTTGAAAATCTAATTTTATTTATAAGTTTTTTTCGTTGCTAATTTTTTATCTATCAAAATATTTTTTCATTCATTACTTTTTTTAGCAAAGATTCTTTACATATACTAAAACTATCTATTTAATGATAATTTAAAACTATTATCTATAAGTTTATAAATTTCATTTATATCAACACTTCCATCTAATTTGATTGTAATCCAATTATTTTTATTCATATGATATCCACCAAATATTTTTTTATTATCAATTATTTTTGTTATATTATCCTTTTGATATCGTAAATCAATAATATCTACTATTTCATCTGAATCAATTCCTAATTTACTTTTAGATATTGTTAATAATATACCATACCATTTATTATTGTTATTTCTCCAGATTGCATTATTAGGAAATTTTTCCCATAAATACTCTAAATCATCATCATATTTTTCTTTAATATATTTAATAACTTCTTTTGACTGTTTACTTTTAAAAACATTTGGAATACTACATTTTTCTACAATATCATTTAAAATCGTTTCGTATTCTTCTTTGACACTACCAATAAAATCACCAGAATAGTCATGCACATCTACTAAAAAATATTCTTCATTATTTAACAAATCAATTAGTTTTGATGTTTGTTTTTCTTTTGATAATTCTATAACAACTTTAAATTGATTATTATAGATATTATTTTCATAAAAATAACAATTGTCTTTTTTAACAAATCCATATTTTAATAATTTTTCATTAACAATAGTTCTGTTTTCAAAAATTTTACTTAAGCTTCGCATATATACTCCTTAAAATTACCTTAATATTAATTAAAACAATTTGCTATCAATATTATTTAGTAATCATAATTCCATAAACCTAATTTTCCATTTACTTCAATAGGATTTACTTCTTTAACATTCTCCAATTTAAACCCATATCCATCCCAATTATTTTTATTTATTAATCCTTTATATACAACTGGATCTTTTTTATATAATTTTTTAGCAAATTCTTCATCTACATATACACAATCTGTAATAGTTGCTTGGGCAATTATTTTACCAATAGGATATTCTAAATTTAAATATTTGAATCGCTCCATTGCCTTCTTATCAATTTTCTTACCTGCATGTATTAATATATCTCCACGATATTTAGTTTTCCAAGTTCTAAATTC
>CANRKG010000046.1 GCA_947631155.1 uncultured Bacilli bacterium | reverse complement strand
TAGTGACAAAGGCAATTGGCAGACTAAAAAAGCTACCAAATGGTAGCTGCCAGTGTCAAGCCTTACAGGCTTTAGAGTGTTTTTATGATATTAAAATTAACTTAGTTCCGTTTCTTATATTTGTATTTGCTAATAAAATGTCAGAAGTATATTTTTCTTTTGTATCAACATTATATAATGAATTAGAATTAGAAACAGGTAATTCTCCTTCTGATAATTCAAAAATATTACTATTTAATAGATTAATAATGTTACCAATTTTTTTATTTATAGGTAAGTAAACATCAAAACTTTTATCAATTTCTGGAACTAATAATTGAACTAATACTTTATTTTTAATAGTTATAACCTCCTTCTTTTTCAGTACCAATACATTTCATAAGAGTATACTGTGAATTAGTTATAGTGTAAGCAACGCCTTTAAAATCTTCTTTAGCATCACTGTTAGTCATATTATTAATCTTAATTATTTTTTGAACTTCGACATCCTTTCCAATCCAAATGCCACTCTTATTATTTATTATTTCATACCACTTTTCTTTCATTATGTTTCTATAAGAAGAGTAATTATCAATTAATATAAAATAACTGTTAGGAAAAGATTTTAAATTAGAGAATATGCTAAATAAACTCTCAATTCCTTCATCTAAAACTCTATCATATATGTACCCAATTCCCACTATAATATATATTGTAATTGAATTACTTTCTCTTTCTGTCTGCTTAATATTTTTAATATTATCAGTAAACTCTCCATTTGCATAATCAACGCCCATTTCATCAGTAACAGTTTCAGTAAAGTCAATAACTTTTAATTTTATACTAGGGATAGAAGACATTATCTTAAAGAAATGAGTAATAAAGTTAGTATCATTAGTTATACCATTACCAATTATTGGAGTGATTTTATCAGCAATAAAATTATATTTATTAATAGAACCATCATTAATATTTATACCTATAGGTACATTAGTAATATTGTCTATATATGGTAATAATAAGTCTGCCGTTATATTTTCTGGCACAAGAGGTATAGGAGGATTTTTAGTATATTTCTCAGTAAAATTATCAGAAGTAACCTTAATAGTATCATTAATCTTATCTTTATAGTATATTAAAGCAGTTTGAAACTCAAAAACTTTATCTTTAATATTGGAAAGACCTCTACCAAATAATTTTGATGGTTTTAACCCAGAAGGCGCTCCTAATACAAACTGATAATCAAAATCGTCTTTAACCTGTAATAATATAGTATTATTAAATAATTGAGAAATTCTAGATTTTACAGAATTAGTTGCTACCGTAGTCATTATAAAGATAATTCCATATTTTGAGCTTTCTCTTATTATATGTGATAAAAAATCGTCATAATCACCATAATTTTCAACAAATGCTTCATATCCATTTAATACTGTAATTATTAATGGCACTTTCTTTTGGTCTGATTTTATATATTCTTCATAACTTCCTCCATAATCAGAGAATAATTCTTTTCTTCTTCTTGTTTCTCTATCTAGCATTAATAAACAATTTCGCAATTTTTCTTCATTATCCGTTAATGCTATATCTCCAACATGAGGCATATTACTAAAAGCTTTTAATACCTCTGAACCAAAATCTAATATATAGAAATTAACTTCATTGGGAGTATGTGCTATACATATAGAATAAATTAAAGTCATTAATAAGTTTTCTTTACCACTACCAACATTACCATAAATTAATACTCCTCCAGTGGTAGTTAAGTTTACAGTTAAAATGTCTTGGAATTGAGTTGCAGGATCATCATATTCTCCAATTATAGGATTTATTATATAAGGTTTTTCATGATAATTGTATTTATTGATTACATTAGATAAATACAATTCACCAGGAATACTAGGAAGCCATAATTGATTAAAGGCAATATTATCTCTTTTAGCAATATCATATAAATATTTTACAATATTAGTTAATTGATCACCAAGATTTATAGTATTATCATTTTTAACTATATCATTAACCTTTTTAATAATAGTGCCATTATCATCTATAAAATCTAAAGAATCGTCAATATTTTTAACAATTCTATCTGTTGGAATATATTTAGCACCAGCCCAAGCTGATTGTCCTAATTCGAATAATTCATCATATCCAACTTGTAAATAGAATCTACCAGTTTCTTTAATATTTGCAGCATCTGATCTTTTTAATAATTCATTACTATCCTCAGCAGTTTGAACCTTTAACGCAATCTTAAAACGAGAATTAGACCAAATTTGATCATCAACCACTCCTGATGGTTTCTGTGTTGCTAAAATTAAATGTACACCTAAACTACGACCAATACGGGCAGCACTAACAAGTTCATTCATGAAATCTGGTTGCTGAGATTTTAATTCAGCAAATTCATCTGAGATTATAAACAAATGTGAAATAGGCTCTTTTACTTTTCCCTCACGATAGTACTTTTGGTATTTATAAATATCAACTGTGCTTTCTCCCATCTGATCGCGAGCTTCATTAAATATTTTTTGTCTTCTTTTTAACTCACTATTTATAGAAACTAAGGTTCTATTCATTTCTCCTGTGTCTAAATTAGTTATTGTTCCTACTAAATGAGGAATCTTTATACCGGTTTCTCTGTTTTCAAAAGCTCCAGCAAGACCTCCACCTTTGTAGTCTATTAAAACAAATTGAACTTCATAAGGATGATAATTTATAGCCATAGATAAGATAAAAGTAATAATAAATTCACTTTTACCAGAACCAGTAGCTCCAGCAATTAGACCATGCGGGCCATGAAATTTTTCATGTAAGTCAATTTCAAATAATTTTCCATCTTCGCGCACACCCAATGGGGTATGTAAGCTAATAGTAGGATCATTGTTCTTCCATCTATTTACAATATTCAATTGCTCAATTTTTCCAACCTTATACATTTCAAGAAAACTAATGCTAGTAGGAAGTGTATTTTTATTATTGAGAGAACCAACAGGTATATTAGCAATAATTTGCATATAGGAAGTAATATTACTAGTAAAAAATTCTGGAATAAAAATATTTTGTTCTGTTGCTGATAAATCTTTTCCTGAAATACTACAGTTAGTATTATTAATAGAAATAAACTTTTCACTCTTGCTAGGAATATTTTGCATAGTTGGTTCAATCATCAAAAGTGAAAAACCAATATTTGCATCACTATTTACAATATTTTGAATAATGCCAAAGTCTTTACTTGCTACATAATTATCAGTAATAATAACATAGTAAGTATTAAAGTTTTTATAGGCTACTTTAACATCTTTAAAAGGAGAATCATTAACATCAGTATCATTTTTATGATTAGTATTAATTATATTTATTCGTTCTTGATATATTTTTTCTAAATAATTAGAAATTTGTTTAGCTTCATCTTCATTTTTGGCAAAAAAATGGATACTTTTATCATCGTTACAGCAATGAGGTAAATATTTTAAATATTCCCATTTTGAAGTATTTTCATCATTTGTAAAAATAATCAATTTTAAATCCATACCACTATGATAACCAATTAACTGTAACATAATTGCATCAATGACTTGTTGTTTATATTGATAATCAGTACTTATAATTAAGGGAAGAATTTTATTATCTACTAGAGAAGCTGTAATTGGAACATTTTTTAGCATAAAGGTTGTGTTAAGCAAACTTTCTACTTGAGTACGCATATTATCGTCGTCCATTGTAAAATCTTCTAATGAAGCAGAAACCTTAATATCAGCCTTTTTATTACCCATACCAAGTTTAAAAGTTAAGAAATCATTATCAGATATTTCTCTAGACCATATTTTATTAGTTTTTTGGATAATATTTTGTTGGAGAGAATTTGTATCTAAATAATTAGATAGTAAGAATTCTGACTCTTTTTTGATTGCAGTATCAATTTCGGCTTTCTTTTTATTTAAATAATCTCCATATCGTATTTGTCTATTTTTTTCTTTCTTTTTGATTCGTCTTTTTTGATATTTATCTAAAAGTAGAGGGAAGAACATTGTTGATATGATCATAAGTAAACAAATTGATAATTCAATAACAGCATTAAATAAACTTCCGTTTCCTTTGATAATGTTAAATACAGAAACAATACTGGTAATTGATGAGGATAATCCCATCATAATTGTTGCACCAAGAGTAAGTATTGCAGGAGGGCCATCATCTTTTATTGGAGGAGGTGGTGGACTTAACTTTATTTCTAGACCAGTAAAAGAATTTTTAATTCTAGGAGTATGAAAAAATAATTGGTTATCATTAAAAAGAACAATTCCTTTTTCTGTATCTTTTACAGGAGTATATTTATTCTCTATACCAAACATATTAAAGTCTTTGTATTGACTTAAACTAGTTTTAACAGAGTTATTAGGGTTGTTAAATTTTATAAAAGTTTCCATCCAAATAATTTTTAAGCCATTAGTAAAGATGATATCACCCATCTTTAAAACTATTTGATGATATCTTTTTCCATTTACAAAGGTTACTAATTCATCAGCTCCACTATCTTTTAAAATCCAACAATTATTAGATTTTATTATTTCAAAATGAGGACTACCAATATTAACATTATCATATATGATATCATTTTTATCTCTACCTAAAGATATAGATGTTTTGTTTTCAACAGAATACCTATAAAAAGTTACAGGAGTGTCAAAGCAATATAGGCTTATATAATCTTCCAAATCACTAAATTTTAATTGATAAAAATTATTATTTGTAATTATTTCTTTATTTGATTCAATACCACCTTTTATTATATGCATATCTAAGTTACTATTTATTGTCCATTTATTATCTTCAGCTACTAAAGTAATACTTTCTTCAATTCCTGTTGAAGAGATGTAATTTATCAAGAAAGAATCTTCAATTTTACTTGGAAGAGTATAATCTTTAATTCGATATTTGTCCGCTATATACACTTTCATAAAAACACCCTACTTTTATTACTATAGTAATATGATAACATAAATAGTTAATTTTGATAAGATTATAATAGCAAAAATTAAATAAAACTTGCATTTTATAGTTCCAAATGATATAGTTTAGTTAATAATAAAGAGGTGTTATATGTATTGTAGTAGTTGTGGAAATAAATTAAACGGTAGTGAAAAGTTTTGTGGTAAGTGTGGACAGACTCAAAAACAAAGTAACTCTGCTTCAAAAAATGATAAAGCTCCCAAAATGTTGGGAAGTTATGGATATGGAGTATATTTTGCTTTTCATTTATTCTATAGCTGTACTTTTTATAGTATCATGTTGAATTTATTAAAAATAGGGTTTAAGGAAATGAATGGCTATAGTCAAATTCATGTTAGTCCGTGGGAAAATCTATTTATTAATGGGGTAATTCCTATTTTCCATTTTTTTGGTACGATTTTATTACTAGCATTAGGCGGTCTTCTTATTAATGATATTAGAAAAAAAGCATATAAAAAGTATGGTTCTGCAGGACCTAAGCTAGGTATTAGTATTTTAATAAGTATTCCTGTTAATATTTTGATTACAATAATTGTAATGGTTTTGTCAAAGTTTATTTCTTACAATTATTTATATTTATACTTATCCATTTTCTTCTTATTATTAGTAAATATATCAGCAATTTTAATTCAATTAATAAGATTTAATATATTTAAACAAAAACAAAAAAATTAGAGTTATTTTAAAACTCTAGTTTTTATTATGTTTATATAAATATTAAAACAATCATCAATTTAAGATTAAAAATAGACTTATTTTAAAAACGATACAATTTATGGTATACTAATGAAAAGAAAGGGGAGAAAGTATGTCTTTCAAAAATAAAAATAAACTAATAACTAAAATAAAGCTAAAGAAAAATGAAATATTTATTGTCAGTACATTTTTGATAATGACATTAATATTTTTTAGTTCCCTATACTATATTAATTCAAAAGATAATACAATAAATAATAACTTTATTGCTGTATTTAAAGGAGAATTCAATAATACTGTTTATTCGACTTATGTATATGAAAAGAAAAAAACATCATCAAACAAGACAAAAACTGAATACAAATATATAAATACTACAACGACTACACAATTAGATAGTACTAATTATATAGAAAAAGTTACAAAAAAGGGTACTACAAAGAAAAAGAAGAAAATATTTGAAGTTGCAGAAAAAAACAAAGCTAGTTCTTATGTTATATGGAAAAGTGATTCTAAAGTTTATTCTATAAAAGAATTTAGAAAGTTTTTTAAATAAAGGAGAACAAATGAAACAAAATAGAGAATATTCATTCGATATACTTAGAGCAATATCCATGATAATGGTAATAATAATTCACGTATCAAATATTTATTGTAGAAAATACGGCTTTATAAGTTCAAACTCTTATGTTTTCTCATTAATATTTAATACTATTTCACGTGTAAGTGTTCCAATCTTTTTTATGATAAGTGGTGCTCTTTTATTAAATAGACCATTTGATAAAAGTAAATATATAAAAAGAATAATTAAATTTATTATTTTAATTATTGCTTGGGATATTATTTATTTAATCTGGGAATATTTATATTTAGGTATAACGTATAATAAATTATATATGTTACTTATTACCCCTTATCGGGCACATCTATGGTTTCTTTATACGATTATAGTTTTATATCTAATTCAACCAATATTAAAATATATTTTAGATAAAGCAAATAGATTAATAAAAATAAGTTTATTTATTCTTTGGAGTATTTTATGTACGTTGAGTATGTACAATTATACAATTGCTCAAGTATTTACAATTTTTTGCTATATAGGATATTTTGTTATTGGTTATTACTTATATAAATATATAAAAAATCAAAATCTTAATAAATATAATTCGACAGCAATTTTTATGCTTTTAATATCTTATACAGCAAGTATATATCTAAATTATAAAGCATCATTTCAATTTAATATGTTTTATAATAACTTTTTTGCTTATCGAGCTCCATATATTATCTTGTGTTCATTTATTTTATTTATATTAATTTATAATTGGTTTCATTTATTTAAACCTAATAAGGTTATTATGTTTTTTTCTGATATATCAATAGGGGTATATTTGATTCATGGTATTTTTTTAGATATAACTACAAAAGTATTTGATTATTCTAAAATAAATGCTTTAATTGGAGTACCAGTATTTACAATTATTATCTTTGCTTGTAGTATTATTTCTGTTTATATATTAAGAAAAAGTAAAGTATTATCAAAAATATTATAAATAATATTATACATTGAGAAGTATTGTATGATATTGCAAAAAAGAGCTTAATTTTTTCAATAAGCTCTTTTTTATAATTAATCAAAAATAGTTAAACTTTGGATATGATTTTGTTCATATTCATCTTTTACATAAATAAGTTTAGAAAGTTAAATATATAATATAAAAATAAAAAATGACTGACAAATTATGTAAATTTTCTTTTGTTATGATTAATTAATATAACTGTTTACTCTTTCTATCTGATGAAGTTATTACTTATATTATATTTTGAATAATTGTTTCAAATCCTTTATATAACATAATATGAAGGAATCTTAAAAAAATAATATGATGTAATGACTATAAATAGAACATCTGGTAAAAGTCAATAGACAAAATTAAATAGGTTTAGATATATTTTTGATATATTTAAATAAATT
>CANRKG010000045.1 GCA_947631155.1 uncultured Bacilli bacterium | reverse complement strand
TTTTCGTTAACTCAATTATACGACTTGAATTACTTTTTTTTATATAGAATTGTTTCACATCAATTGTAACACTACAATACTAGAACATTAGTATCTTTTATTATCTTGAAAATATCCTGAAATTTTAGTATTATTATAATTAAGGTAGGTAGAGATTATGAGAGGAAGAATTATTGTTGTCGAAGGAACAGATTGTTCTGGAAAAGAAACGCAAACAAGTTTGTTAGTGCAACGTTTAAGAAAAGAAGGAAGGAAAATTGAAAGATTTAGTTTTCCAGCTTATGATACTCCAACAGGTCGTATAGTAGGAGGAGCTTATTTGGGTAAAAAACATATTTGTGATGGATATTTTCCTGAAGGAGCTGCTAATGTTGATCCTAAAGTTGCTTGTTTATATTATGCAGCTGATAGAAGATACAATATTGGTAAGATAAATGAACTACTAGATGAAGGAACAGATGTTATTTTAGACAGATATGTTGAAAGTAATATGGCACATCAAGGAGGAAAGATTTTCGATAAGGAAGAAAGATTAAAGTTATATAAAAATTTAGAAGATTTAGAATATGGTTTTTTGGAATTACCAAGACCAGATCTTACTATTTTCTTATATATGCCTTATAAAAAAGAAGCTGAATTAAAAAAAGGACGTAAAGAACCAGCTGATCAACATGAAGTAAGTATGTTACATATTAGAAATGCTGAACATGCTTATTTAGAATTAGCTGAATTACATAATTATAAAAAAATAAATTGTGTAGATAAGAAAAATAAACTTCGTGATATTGAAGATATTCAAGAAGAAATTTATGAATTAGTAAAAAAAGAATTTAATATGTAAATTGATTAACTTAGGGTTAATCAATTTTTTATATAAAAAATAAAAATGTCTTGATAAAACTTTTGTAAAATAAATATAAATATTTATAAATGGTTGACAATTAATAGATATAATAAATTGTAAATTGTTTTTGAATTATTTAATTGATATACTTTTATAAAGTAGGTGTTCTAAATGAATAAATTTATAAAATTATTATCTTTTATAATTATTTGCTTAGGAATATTTTCCTATAATAAAGTTTTAGCTTTAGGTTTTTTAGAAGGTTGGAAAACTAGTGATGTAGTAGCAACTCAAGAAAACTTAATATATAATAATTATACTTCTTATTTAGATGGATATTTAAATAGTTATGTAATAGAAAATGAGGAGAATTATACTTCTTCCTTAACATATTATGATAAAGAAGGTAACACTATCTTAGTAAAAAATGATATTCCTTTTAGAATAGATGATTTAGCTACAGATGGGGAGAATATATATGCTTTATATTATCAATATAGTTTGGAAACAAATGATAATTATGGAATAGTTTTATTTGATAAAAATTTTGATATTCAAAAAAGAGTAATACTTAAAGATTATAATAGAAATAATGAAATATATCAAAGAAAGTTATTAGGAGATTCTTTATTTTTTATAGAGAATAATAATATTATTATAAATTCTGGTTCACAAACATTTATCGTTGATAATAATTTAGCTAATGAATTTTATGAATCATCAAATCAATTTTATACTTCAGATTATAATAATTATAATGTAATAAAAGGAAGATATAATACTTATAATGGTAATAAAATAGAGTATAAATCTACAAAAATGAAAAATAATGTAATAATTGCTAGTGGATTATATTATAAAGATAATTGTGAGACGAAGGATTGTATGGTAGCTTTAGTTTCGGCTTTTAATAAGGATTATAATAAATTATGGACTAAGGAATACTCAGAATATTCAAATATTCAAGAAGCCCAAATTATTGGTAATTATATTGTTGGTATAGCAAATAATAGGGAAGATAATCAAGAATATCTTATTATAATGGATAAAAATGGAACTATTTTAAATAAAGCAAAAACAATAAATAATGTATTGATGTTAAAAGATATTGGTAATGGCTTTATAGTAACTAATTATATAAGTGATGAAAATGTTACTTTTAATAGTGAATTATATAAGATAATGAATACTGTAACTATTAAAAAGAATGGTAAGGGGCATGTTGAAATAAGTGGTAGTGGTATTGCAGGATCTACTGTTAAATTTAAAATAATACCTGATAGTGGATATACTTTGAGTAGTATTGTAATAAGTGATAATGATAATAATAAAATAAAAATAAGTAACAATTCATTTATTATGCCAGATAGTGATGTTGTAATAGAAGCGACTTTTGTTGATGGAACAATAAATCCTGAAACTGCCGATTTGACAATTATTATATTATTTGTAATTGCAACAGTTGCACTTTTTGCAACAGCATATCTTAATAAAGAGAAAAAATGGTTTAAGTAATTAAACTTTTTTTTCTTTACACTTTTTTAAACGTTGCAATTGATTTTAGTGTTAAATGAATATATAATAGTTTTATAGTAAGGTAGGAAAGTAAAATGAAAAAAATTATTAATTACGTATTTAGATTTAGCACAATATTATTGTTATGTTTGGGAATGACTTTAAATTTATTACCAAGTGTTTATGCAGCAGCAAAAGATGATGGCTCTGCTAAGTATACTTTACAAGTTTATTTAAATTTTGAACTTGTTAGTAAAGAAGGAAGCCAATTAAAATTTATTAATACATCTGGTGAACTAGAAACAAATTCATATGAAACAACTCATAGTTTAAATTATTATGGAACTTTTTCGTCAAGTAATAATAATCTTCCACAAAATGAAACATCATTAAATTACTATAATGTTTCATTAAATGAAGATGGTTCTTTAGTAACTAATAAAGAATTTTTACCTTTATTTATGGATATGCAGACAACTTATAAACAGATTCCTTCAATAGAGGAAATGAATCCACTTCAAGATGAAAAATCATTAAATGATTATACATTGTCACAAATATGGGTTTATCAACCACATAAAGATGATGATAAGTGGGAAGAAAATAAACAATATATTGATACAATGAAATTAAATAATACTGATTTTGTTGTATATAATGTTCCTAAAAAAGAAAAGACACCTTATAATTTACTTGAAAAAATGCATTTTACTGATAATGCTAATGATAAAGATTTAACTATACCTGGTACTGAAGATACTTATTATACAAACTTAGATACATATACAACAGATAATGAAGGACAAAAAATAGTTAAACCATCAACTGCTAGTGATGGGTCATATACAATATTAATTCAAAAAGGAACTGTAATACGTTTAGCATTTGATACAGTTGAAGGAGTTTATGAAAAAGAAGCTAATTTCTTTGATTATGATATTTCAGAAGGACAAAATTATGATACTGGAACAGTAGGATTCCCAGGACGTGGAATAAATAGTCATGAGAATTATACAGATGGAGTAGGAACAGTTAAATATGCCTTTGGTAATGCAAATAGTGGAACAGGATTAGGAAAAACACAATATTTAGCAGCATGTCAAAGCAGAAATGATTATTTAACACTTAATTCATATAATAAATGTAATAGTGATGGACTTACATATGGTTTAGTTACAGGACTTAAATATGGTAATGGAGGTTTACCAGTACCTATTTGGAATAGTAAAATAAAAGCTCCAGATATTTTTAGTCTAAGTAATGTAAAAGGAAAAACAACATATGTAAAGAGTAATAAACCTAATAGTACATATTATAATTTGTTGTTCCAACGTGAAGGAGGAACCGTAACATTATCTAGTGTTAAACAAAATACAATAGGTAGTGATGGAAAATTAACAAGTAAGACAGCCGTAGAAGGACTTGGGAAATTCAAAAATACATATATAGATAAAGAAGGACAAGCAATAGGAAGAACAATCTATGGTAATTCATTCTGGCCATTAGATGGAGCACCATCAGTAGGAACAGAAGGACATGATCCATTGTTTGGAGATCCAGAAAATACAATAAATTTAAATAGTGATGTTATAACAGAATATTATAGTGGATATGATCCATATATTTTCCCAATATCAGATGATTCAATAAATCATAATTCATATTTTGGAATGTCATACTACATAGACTTTATAGTAAAACCAGGATATATAGCACCATTAAATTATTGGTTCTATGGAGACGATGATATGTGGATATTCCTACAGAAAATAGATGAGACAGGGAAACCAACAAGTGAAGCAGAATTAATAGCAGATATAGGAGGAATCCATTCATCAATAGGAGTATATGTAAACTTATGGGATTGGATAAAACCAATAACATACTATGATGAAAGTGGTAAAGAGAATAGTTCTCAATTATATAGATTAGCAGTACTATATACAGAAAGAGGAGCATCAGGATCATCAGCATATATGAGATTCAAACTTCCAGTAGGATTTGATAGTGTAGATACTACAAAATGGCAAAATCCAGATGAACCAGTTGATTCACCTAATACAAGTACTGGTGCTAATATTGCAATTATTTGTGCGATAATGGTTTTATCATTAGGTATAATAGTAACAGTTAAGAAAAAGTTATTTTAGAAATAATTAACTATACTCTAATTAGTTTGTTAACTAATTAGAGTTTTTTTATAAATTACTTTTGATATTATTAAACTATTTTTTTAATAGATTAATAATATGTTTTTTGTTATACTATGTATTGGGTGATATAAATGTTTGAATACATGGGAGATAGATTAACAAAAGCTATTAAGAATATTCGTGGTATGGGACGTATTACAGAAGAGAATATTAGTGAAGCAATGCGTGAGATTAGAATGGCTTTATTAGAAGCTGATGTTAATTATCAAGTAGTAAAAGAATTTATTAATAATGTTAAAGAAAAAGCTCTAGGTATGGAAGTTCAAAAGAGTATTAAACCAGATGAATTATTTATTAAAATAGTTAAGGATGAATTAGTTGAACTTTTAGGAGGAGAGGTTGCTCCTTTAGAAATAAATGGTAATCCAACGATAGTTATGTTAGTCGGATTACAAGGTAGTGGTAAAACTACTACTTGTGGTAAGTTAGCTAATTTTTTAAGAAAAAAACACTCTAAAAAGCCTTTATTAGTAGCTTGTGATATATATAGACCAGCTGCTATTGAACAGTTAGAAACGATTGGTAAACAACTTAATATACCTGTATATACTGAAGGGAAAAAGAATGTTAATGAAATAGTTAGTCATGCTCTTGATTATGCTAAAGAAAATGGCAATGATTATATTATTATAGATACTGCTGGACGTTTACATATTGATGAAGAGTTAATGGATGAATTAGTAGGTATTATTGATTTATGTCATCCAGATGAAGAGTTGTTGGTAATTGATGCAATGATGGGGCAGGATGCTATAAATGTTATTCAAGGATTTAATGATAAGTTAAAATTAACAGGTTGTATTTTAACTAAGTTAGATGGGGATACCAAAGGTGGTGTAGCTTTATCAGTTAGACATTTAACTAATGTTCCTATTAAATTTGTAGGTGATTCTGAAAAGTTAGATGGTTTATCTGCCTTTTATCCAGAACGTATGGCCGAACGTATCTTAGATATGGGAGATGTCTTATCAATAGCTGAAAAAGTTGAAGGAATCATTTCCGAAGAAGATGCTGAAGCTCAAGCTAAAAAAATGATGAGTGGTAAATATGACTTAGAAGATTTTTTAGCTAATTTAAAACAAATTAAAAAATTAGGACCATTAGAAAATATTATAAAAATGCTTCCACAAGCACGTAAAATGGGACTTAATAATGTAAGTATTAATCCTAAAGATATGGCTCATATTGAGGCTATAATTCTTTCAATGACACCATATGAAAGAAAACATCCAGAATGTCTAAAAGCAACAAGAAAACAACGTATTAGTAAAGGCTGTGGAAGAGATGTTGCAGAAATAAATAGACTTCTTAAACAGTTTGAAGAAATGAAAAAAATGATGAAAATGATGAGTAATGGAAATATGAAATTACCTTTTTAAAAGTAGCAATGCTACTTTTTTATCTTATAGGAAAGTTCTTTTATTTAAATTTTTAGAAAAAATTATATTATAAAAAAAGTCGTTCATTAAAAAGAGAACGACTTTTTAGTCGAGTTTATTTTCATCATAAAAATATTTTCTCCCGTTAACTCCTATATAAAATTTTGGTACCATCTTTCCACTACATTTTTGACAATCAAATCGTGGTGGTACATGTGTATCTCCTGCTTGATCCATTGCATCTAACATTTCTACTATTTTTGTTGGTATTTTTTCAGTTGTTTTACATACTGGACATATAAATTCTATTTTTGTTGGATTCTTAAGTTTCATTTTTATCTCTCTTTCTTATATAAATCCAGATTTATAAGTCATAACGGTTTGACATTTGGGACATAATAGTGGATCACTTTTAAAAGAAACTATAATTAAATTGCGCCATCTAGTTAACGAATTATAAAAAGGTATTTTAAAATGAGGAATTAGTTTACGACATTCATTATAGAATTTGTGCTTGTGAGAAGCATAAAAGCCATAATATCTGATGGTTTTAAATTGTGATTCTGGTATATGTCTGATAAGTCTTGATATAAATTCATAAATATGGATTTTTTCTACAACGAATTTATCATCTTCATGTCTTTGATACCAAAAAGAAATAAAATCATTGTTATCAATATTTATTATACGATATTGAGCGAAGCAAGGTCTACCACAATATCTTAAAATATAAGATATAGCTTTTTTAGAATCAGGGAATTCTGATTTTTTAGCACGAACATAAAAGCCATTGTTAGCAGTTTTATAAATTTTATTTTTGATATTTCTAAATTTATTTTTACCAATGTCTTTTTCTAACAAATCTAAAAGAATTTTTTGAAATCTTTTTCTTAACATGTCGAAAGGAATAAAATCAATTCTCTTTTCACCCAAAATTCCTAAAGCAAATTCACTAAGTAAGCAATGAATGTGAACATTCCATTTATCATCTCTACCAAAAGTATGAAGAGTAAGAATAAAACCAGGTTTTAAATTTAATAATTTATATTGTTCTTTATACCAAGAAAGAAGAGTTTTACTAACAGCTTCAAACATATAGTTTAATCTTTTTCTGTTTTCTAAGAATAAAGACCATAAAGAATCAGAGATAGTAAAAACAATATGGCGATGTTCTCCAGCAATAAGTTTAGATTCAATATAATCAGCTCTTTGTTTAGAATATTTAATACCACAGGAATTACAAAAACGAGATTTACAAGTGTTATAAATAATTTTTTCTTCACCACAATTAGGGCATTTAAAAGAAGAAAATCCAAGAGAAGGAGTTTTACAAGAAATCATTCTGTTAACATCGCGAAAAACAACATCTCTAATATTAAGATTTTTAGAATAAGCAAAATCTAAGAAATCAAACCAATAATCATTAAAAATGTCTTTTAAATTCCAATAGAATTTTTTAGGATACGAAAGGAATAAATCCTTATCAGTATCAAAAATATTAATTATACTCATAAAAAATATTATAAAACAAAAATAACCAACTACAAAGTAGTTGGCGAATGAAATTTATTTCATTCTTTTTTAAAAAAAGTGTAGAATAATTTGTAAAAATGCCTTATTATATGGTATATTAACTTTTAGAAAAACCAAGTATTAATTATTTTAAACTACATATATTTTATCGTAGTTAATATAATATAAGAGGTATTTGTGTTTTAAAATAAAGTGTGTTTTTAAAATCAGGGGAATAGGGTAATTAATATTTTAAAGCCTTTCCTTAATTAGAGGTGTGTGTTATGAAGAAGTCTGTAAAAGTATTTTTAA
>CANRKG010000044.1 GCA_947631155.1 uncultured Bacilli bacterium | reverse complement strand
ATTGCCTTCTTATCAATTTTCTTACCTGCATGTATTAATATATCTCCACGATATTTAGTTTTCCAAGTTCTAAATTCATATTCTTTATAACCTTTTGCTATTAATGTTGCCCAGGGTTGTTTAATTGTTATTACCTTCATTATTATCATCTTTTCTTTTTTAATAATTTATAATTTAGTTCTGCATTAATATTTGTTGTTTCTCTATTAAATTATAATTAATTAATTTATCACTATCCAAATTTTCTTTATATATATCAATTCCTGTAATTTGACTATTTTCATAAGTAGTATAGTAATATATACCTTTATCCATATTACAACAAGAACTATAGATAGTTATTTCATATTTATTTTCCCCCATATGAACGCAACCTCTTTGCTGAGCAACTGAATTTAAAATATGAAAAAATTGGCTAATACTTTCTGACTCCGAATCACCAGATAATGAGTTTATTTTGGTAAATGTTGCTTTAACAAATCTTGAAGCAGAAGATAAATCTCCTGGTAAACCTAATGCACCCATACCACGACTATAGATATCAAAGTTTAAGTTTTTAGAAAAATTATTTATTGGTTGTTCAATTGATAAATTCATATAATTATTTAAATTAAACATTTGGATATCAAAAGTTGGATTATTTGTTAAAACTCCTACTTGATTATCATATATTTTTAAACCTTCTTGTACACATTCTACTGTAATTGAACTTTCTTTATCTGAAATAATCCAATGTAATGGAGAGGCGATTAACTGATCACTAAAATTAGTTTTAGTGATATTGATTTTCTCTAATAATTTTTTTACTTCTTCAAGATTTGCACATTGGGATAAAACCCAAGGAATAAACTCAAAGGAAGCAATATTATCTTTATCACTTTGTTCTTCCTTATAATCTGCATTGTTTGGAAAATTTAATCCTGCCATACCTAATCCTTTTTCATTAATAGCATCATAATATAATGGATAATCATCTGCTACATAAGCCATTCCAATGATTGCATAATGCGTATTAATAGACCTTACTTTTCTAAATTTAAAAGGATAATTTCTAGGTGTTATGGTAACTGTTTCTTTATAAGAATATTCTAAATCAAAATTTCTTCCAAAGTAATGATCCTTTGTATTATAAGTTATTGCTGTACACATAATTATTACCTACTTTCTATACTAATAAATTTACTATTAGCTTTATTAGTTATTATATCACAGATTAATAATAAATTATTTATAAGTTACATGATGATTTCTATATTTTTTAATTATTATATTTTTATTAATTATATAAAAAAGATTCAGATATTAAATATTCGAATCTTTTTAATCATCAAAATTATTATTTAATGGACTTTTTATTTTATCTTGACCTAAATGCATACCTTCATGTATTTTACTATGATTATGAATATCTTCATGAAAATTAGTCTTATGCATTGATTCATGAATACTATTATGATTAACTATTGAATTCTTTGAATCATGATTAAAAAGTGAATTATTTGAATCATGACCAAATGATGATTTTGTTTTATGGTCAAACATTGAGTTATTATGATCAAACATAAAAATCACCTCCTCTATACTTATTTTTACATTTACTTATCTTTCAACTACTCTAAGCTTATTCTACTACATTTTTAAATTTTGTCCATACATTAATGTCTTTATAAACAATCATTTATTAAATTTTATTTTTTATTATTCCTCTTTTATTTCTAAAAATGGTATTAAAATGGATAATGGTAGTGCTAATACTAAAATATATACATATCTTAAGGAAAACGCTAAAGGTGTCGCAATCATAATAGTAATCCAAGTAGCTATAAGAGGACAATATATTAATAAATTTTTATATTTCTTTCGATATAAAGTTATAATAAAACCAAGTAACGTTATTACTAAAAAGATTGCTGAACTAATAAATAAATGTGGAGTTAATATGATTCTAATTGATTTATTTGTTAATTGTTGAATATAATCTTTTTGCTCATATTTTGGTAAATAATCATATATTCGATCCGGCCACATCATATGATTAATATATCCCTTATAAATTGCTTTTTTAACATCCCAAAATCCTATTGAATTTAATAAATAAGCCTTTGTATATTTATCTGGATTTAACAAGAATAATTTAAACCAAACTGTAAAAAATTTTGATTTATTAGAAGTGATAACACTAGAATTAAATTGACTATTCCATTTTATCGAGTCAGTAATGCAGGGAGTATACGCTTTTTTTATTACTTTTATTGGAATAATACTATCTATATATTTTTTTTGTTCTTCTGTCATCGAGCCATCTTTGGCTACAACGTAAGAAATTTGTTGTAAAAACACTCCTATATTTTCTTCAAATTCTGTATTTATATTTAATTTATTAAATACTGGACCTTGTATTATACAACATAATATTATTGTTATAATAGTAGTACACATAAATTTTTTTAATAATTGTTTTCTAAATACAATAAATAATATTATATTGGTAAATATTATAATATAAACACCATTATTTCGTAAAAAAATAACTAGAATAGTTAATATTGAATATTTAATTATTCCTTTAGTATCTTTTAAGTTTTTTCCATTTTCATAAACAACATCAGCTAAATATATTAAATATAAAAACAAAACCAGAGAAAAGACAGTATCTTTCCATAGTGAAATAGCATATAAAGGAAATAAATTAAATAAACCAAAAAATAATACTTCTAAAATTATATATTTTTTTGATAAGCCCCTTTTATATGTCCAATATATAAAATATGTTATTATTAAATCCATAGTAATTACTTGAACGCCTGTAAAAAGCATAAGACCAACTAATTGACCATTAGTATTACTAAATAATATTCCTACTTCTAAAAATAATTTTAAAATTAAAGTATATAAAATTGGATTATGATTATATATTCTTCTAAAACCTAGGGCTTCAGATATAGAAACTATCGTATCAGCAAATAATCCACCTGGAAAAAAAGATAAAATATAAGGCATCCATAAAAGCAGTATAACTATAAATATTATCCAAAAATATTTTTTATTTTTGACTTTTTGATCATGTTTTGAAAATATTGTTTTTCCATATTTATCTGTTAAGAACTCTATAAGTGTTATTACTAAATAAGAAACTAAAAAGGTTAATACTAAAATACAGATATTATTAAATTTTATACTTGTAAAATAATTATCATAAATTTTTCCATAAATATTTCCATTAAAAACTAATATACTATCTAACATAATAGAAATAGAAAACATAAGACAAAAAATTAATTTTACTAAAAAATAAATCTTATTATTTTTAAATTGTTCTTTTAAATTAAAATATTTCCACCATACCTTTTTCATTATTACATCACACCAACCATTATAAGAGTTATTTTAAATTTTAATATTTATTTATAATTATTTTTAAAGACATTATCTGTTTGTCTAGCATATGTTTTTATATATTTTTCTCTAAAATGATATTTTTTAGATTTTAATTCTTTTAATTTTTTCTTAGTAATATTTGAAATTTTCTCATTTTCATACAACTCTGGAATTACTGCCATAAAATAATTAGTTGCAGATAGAAATATTTCATCATCAGTAAAGTTTTCAATATTTGATTGCAGTAAAGCTTTTAATACATCGTAATCCATAGACATAGCTCCTAAAAAATCATCAAAATTATCATGATATATATGTCTAATGCTATTTTGATATGCTACATAATTCCAGGCTTTATATTGCTTCAAGTATTCAGGGATTGTTTCAAATTTATTTATTTGTATTAAAATTTCATTAATCTTTTTTACTAAATCATTACTAGTAATCTCAAATCTTTTTTCGGAAATAATAGTTTTTATCTTATCTAAAAATCTTGGCGATAAAGCTAAAAATGCTTCTTCTTTAGTTAACAATATTAATAATCCATCTAAAAAATTTATATAATCTTGCTCATTATTATAAAGTTTAACTAAGTTTTTCTCACTAAAAACTATTAAATTTCTTTTTAATTCTACAACATTGTAGAAATCCATTATTTTATCCAACCTTAACACCCCCAAATGATAACTTCTCTATTTCAATTTACAACATTAAAGATATTATATCATATATTTTTTAAATAATATTGATTTTTTATTATAACTAATTTTAACTTTTATTATATTTACAGCACTTTACTATTTTTCTAAATATGGAAATTTTTTGAAAAAATTCTATGATATAATTAAATTGGTGATTGTATGTTAAAAAGAAAAACATATCTTGAGTTTGTTAGAATAATAGCATGTTTAAGTGTTATTATGGTTCATGCTCATTTTTACAATAATAATATATCTATAAAATTAATTATTGGGAGATGTGGTGTTCCCTTATTCTTTATGATTACTGGGTATATATTTTTTGCATCAGATCATAATTATCTTAAACTTTTGAAGAAATTACTTAAAAAATATATTTTACCATTATCTATATTAATTACATTTACAGTAGTATTTAGCGATTGGATCTTAGGCAAAGCAACATTATTTTATTGCCTTAAATCTATAGATTTTCTTCAATTATTTAAATCAAATCTATCTATACTTTTATTACAATTTTCAGATTATAAAGGTCTATTAGGACATCTTTGGTTTTTTAAAGATTATTTATATATTATGATCTTATATCCAATGCTAAAAAAAGTATTACAAAAAGATGATGATAGTAGTGGTAAAATTTGTAGAAGAATCTTAATGATTTTAATATTTATCCATATACTGATAGTAGATATAAATGATTTAACTGGACTAAATTTAACTAACACACCATTATTTCTTGAAGAAATTATTATAAATATATTGATAGGTTTTGAAATATATTTAAATAAAAATATATTTATTGCCAAAAAAACTATAAATATTATATTTGGTCTTGTAGTATCTTCTTTTGGATTATTACTTAGAAAATATACATATGGTCTAAACCCGGATTTATATTGGGCATCTAGGGATACCATCCCTACTATAATTTATAGTACAGGTCTATTTATTTTATTAGCTAATATTGGATTATATTTTAATCAAAATAAAGTAATTAACTTTATAGCCGATAAAACTTATGGAATATATTTAATACATGTTATTATAATCAACAAACTACAAACTACTACTTTTTATAAAAACTTAAGTAATAATGTAATTAATTTTAGTTGGACTAAACAATTTCTTTTAGAAATAATATTATCTATTATAATCTTTATAATATCTCTAATAATAGTATCTATTATTAAAAAAGTTATTACATTATTTATTAAAAAATTAAAATATTCAGAATAATTAATTTTTTAAAAGTATTATCCATACGATAATACTTTTTTATTCTATTCTAAATATTTTAAGTTATAAATTACTAATAATACAACTCTATTATCTATTATGCATGATTTATATCATAGTATTTTACTTTTTACTACCAAGTCGATTAAAAGGATATATTGTAATTGTTGCTTTACCTATAATATTTTTTTTAGGAATAAACCCTATTATTCGACTATCCATTGAATTAGTTCTATTATCCCCTAATACAAAATAATAGTCTTTAGGAATTTTTTTATAACCTAATTCCTCTATATCAAAATCTTGTGTTTTCTTATGAGAAAAATTTTCTTTTACTTTTTTACCATTTATATATAGTTGATTATTTTTATACTCAATATCTTCTGAAGGTAAACCAATAACTCGTTTAATTAAATATTCTTTATCTTGCTTAATAACCACAATATCAAAACGATTAATTTTATTAAAACGATAACTAGCTTTATCTAAAATCATAATATCTTTATTTCGAAGAGTATCTTTCATAGAATTTCCATCTACTTTTATTAAAGAAACTAAATAATGTCTAATTAGTAATATTACTATAATTACAATAACATAAAACATTACTTCTTTTATAATAGCTATTATTTTTTCCATTAATACCTTCTCCTATCAATTATCAATACTTATATTATTATATAAAATATTTATTATTCTTTCAATAAAGAAAAAGAAAGTTTTTAAGCAACTTTCTTTTCTTCTTCTTTTTTAGAAACTTTTCTTCCTCTTTCTTTAATCTTATATTGACCAACGTAATTTTTAAGATATGTTAATTTAGCACGTCTTACTTTACCATGACGAACTACTGTAAGTTTATCAATTTTTGGGGAATTAACTGGGAATGTTCTTTCTACCCCAATACCTGAAGACATTTTACGTACAGTAAATGTTTCAGAAACACTACCACTACGTTTTGCTACTACAACACCTTCAAAAGCTTGAGTACGTTCTCTTTTTCCTTCAATAATCTTGTAGTCTACTCTTACAGTATCTCCTACACGAAATTCAGGAATATCGTTTCTTATTTGCTTTTCATTAATTTTGTCAATAATATTACTCATAGTCTATCTCCTCTCTTATTTTACCAAATGATCATAAATATAATATAAATTCAGCGGATCATTTTCCTGACGAGATAAATTATATCATAAATAATTATTATTTGCAAATATTTTTATAATAATCAATTATTTCTAAATACGAACACCTATTATAAATAAATTATATTTAATTTAAAAATATGTAAATAACGAACAAAATAAGCTTCATTAATTGATTATATCTAGTCTTTTTGCTTAATAATTATATTAAAAACACATTTTTATGCATTGAAGTTACTTACAAGCAATGCTTGAACAAAAAATATGTCAAGAGTTTTAGTATATTCTACTCTTGACATACAAACTAATTTATATTTATTCAACTTTTTTCATTTTTTATATTACTTAGAAGCTGAATTCTTAGTATATTGTTTTGGTTTAGCATAATTTGGTTTTCTTGAGACAATATCATTAATATTTCTTTTAAATTCTTTTTTGTTAATATCATTTATATAAGCATCATATAATGCATCAGCATATAATTCATAACTTGAACTATCAAGTTCTTTAACATTATGATTATTAATGATTACAGATCCTCCACTTATTTCACAATTATTATGCATTCCTAATTCAATATCTTCTTTGTTTAGAGTATAAGTTGCTCCAAGCCAAACTTGGTAATCCCCATCATTATATTCTAATAAATAGTTTTCTGTAATGGTATACTCATCATCTTCTTTACGAATATTATACATTTTAGAAAATGATTTATTTTTAGAATTAGTAAATTGAAAAATGTTAATTTCATTATCTTCACCACTACAATCCATATGATAAAAAGAATTACCGTTAGTAAAATCTACTCCAAGCGTATCGTCATAACTAAATATTGTATTATACTTTTTATCAATATTATTTAAATTATTGTTTTTTTGTGAATTATTATAATATTCAATAAATAATCCTACAGCATCATTATTATGTATAAAATCATTTAAATTATATTTTTTTAATGTTTTCTCAATAGTTTCTTTATTATAATCAATTTTTGCTAAAATTGGACGATTTTCAAAGAAACTATCCACTAATGATACCATTGCTTTTTTGTCAAAATTACTTATTTTACTAGATGATTGTGTAAGTTCATCACTATCATTACCATCAACATCTACAGGTGTAGGTGCTGGTGTAAGTTCAGGTGTAGGTACTGGTGTTGCTTGACTATTACTATCAATATCTATAGCTGTAGCTGCTGGTACTGGTGTTGATTGACTAATAGTATTATCCTTACTTGAACAACCTCCTATTGTTGCTGCTAACAATGTAGTAGCTAATATACTATTAAACTTAAATTTTTTCATATTAAATCCCCCTTTTGTTTAATATGTCGTGTATTATATCATAAATTAACGTTTATGTCAATGTTTATCAAGGGTGGATAGTGTAAAATTATTTGGGGGAAGACACAAAAAAGGAAGAACCTTTGTTATAATAAATTTGAAAACAAAAAATA
>CANRKG010000043.1 GCA_947631155.1 uncultured Bacilli bacterium | reverse complement strand
TATTATTCAAAGGAAAATTTAGAAGTTTTAAAAAATACTTTGCAATTTTTTGCAACAGTTATGAATAGTACAACAATAAAAGTAATTCTTACTGCTTTCTTTGTTATATTTTTAGAATTTACGACTATATTACAAGCAGGGTTTACTGGTTTATTATTAGGACACAGATCTAATAATTTAAAAATGGCTAAATCAATTCTTTATGGTTTCTTAAACTACCTATTTGTTGTTGCAATATCCGTTTTAATTATTTATATCATTGGCTTATTTAATCCAAATATTATGGCTTTATTTAATTCAAATAGTAATACACTTTCAGTTGATATTGTAAAAACAGCTTTAACTTTAGGAATATGCTTATATATCATTTTAATTGGTATCTATTATTTCATAGATATTAAAGTATTCAAGAAAGGTGTAAATGTGGATTAAACAATTTTAATAAGTGCAAATTACAATTTATATGATCAAAGATACTAACTCTACTAATTGTAGGTGTTAAAAAATGTGTTAATATTATATAGTTGTTTTTGAAAGGAGCATGAAGTATGAATCAAGAAAAAATAGGAAAATTTATTGCAACTTGTAGAAAAGAACAAAAATTAACACAAGAGCAACTTGCTGAAAAGTTAGGAATAACTTATAAAGCAGTATCTAAATGGGAATGTGGTAAGGGATTACCTGATGCATCTATTATGTTGGAGTTATGCAAAATTTTAAAAATAACTGTTAATGATTTATTGAGTGGAGAGAAAATTAATGATAATGATTATATGATTAAGGCAGAAGAAAACTTTATATATCTAAAAAAGAAAGTTGATAAAGTGATTAGAGTACTTTGTGTTGTTGAATGGATTATGGTTTTAATTATGGTCATATTATTTTTGACCCATATGTATTTTAATTGGTTATATAAAGGACCTTGGAATGATTCAAAATTTAGTATGATTTCAAATGTTTTGTTATTTTTTATATTAACTTTTTCTTTAATTACCGAGGCATTAAAATATGAAATAAAAAAATAGATATGTACTAACACTAATAGAATAAATAAATTACAATTTGTATGAGTAGATAAATTACTATTTATCTAACTCTCACTCTATGTCCTGTTAATATTTTATAATAGTTATATAATTTTTCTTGAAAGGAGCAAAAACTATGAATCAAGAAAAGATTGGTAAATTTATTGCTGAACTTCGTAAAGAAAAAAATATGACACAAGAACAATTAGCAGAAAAATTAGGTGTTACAAGTAAATCAATTAGTAGATGGGAAAATGGTAAAACAATGCCAGATATTTCAATGCTTAGTATATTAGCAAATGAACTTAATTGTACTATCCAAGAATTATTAAATGGTAGAAAGATGACCAAAGAAGAATTGATAGACTTAAGAGAAACCATTAACAATTTAGTTGAATATGAGTCAAATCAGCAAATAAAAAAAGATAAGAAATCTAACAAATATACTATAATTGGTATTATTACTTTTGTTTTAGCAATATTTAATAATGAGTTTGGTTATTTAGATTATGTCTTTAAATCTAATATGGTAGAATTTGTAGAAGGAGCATTATATGCTATTAGTATATGTGCTAATATGATTAGTTTATATAATCGTTCTCACAATATTTCTATTTGTGAAAGAAAAAAAGAACTTATAAGAAAATTAAATAAAAATTAAATAATAAATTTTATCTGTCTAAGCAAATTGTTTTTGATTTGCTTTTTCTATGTATGAAAAAATTTTTGAAACTTTTTCTTAAAAAATTGGGATAATTGTATTGTAGGTGATGAATATGGCTAGCGAGACTTACCTATATAAATTTAATAATATATATGATAAAACTTATTTAGATTTACTTAAATATGTAATTGTAAAATGTCATAATATAAATGATACTAACGATATTATACAAGAAACTTATTTAGAATTATGGAATATCATAAATAAAAAAGAATTATTAGATATTAACATTAAAAGTTATCTTATAGGTATTGCTAACAACAAAATAAAAAAACATTATACATTGTTTCAAAAAATAAAGACTATATCTATCTTTGAAAAAAATGATAAAGATATAGAATTAATTGATCTATTAGAAGATAAAATAAATATTGAAAATATGGTTATTCAAAAAGATAATTGGCTTACTATATGGCAATTTATTAAAAGTAAAAAGAATCAAGATATTCCTAAAGTATTTTATTTGTATTATAAACTAGAGTTATCAATTAAAGAAATAACTAACGAATTAAAAGTAAATGAATCATATATAAAAAATTTAATCTATAGGACATTAAAAGAATTGCAAAAAAAATTTGGAGATGGGGGGGATTTCTAATGACCAATAAAGAAAGATTAAAAAAGGCAATAGAACAAGATATTAACCCAACAAATAATTGTAATGAAATAATTAAGAAAATAGAAAAGGAAAGAAAAATGAAGAGTGGAGATAATTTATTAAAATGGTCTTTTGTACCAATATGTTTAGTAGTTATCGTTATAAGTGGAATTATATTTTTAAATTATAAAAAAGATAATGATAACTTACTTGAAAATAAACCATATATTGATAAAGAAAACAATATAACTTTAAACATCAATGATATGTCAAAAATGGATATGACAAAATTAGATGCTGATATTAAAACTGTTAGTGGTGTTAATATACCTTATCCTTTTAAAGTAAATGAAAATGATAATCAAAATGAAAAATGGTTTATTATTCCTAGTGATTTAACAGAAAATAAACATTATGTTGTTTATGTAAAAAAAGATAGAGATAGTAACGAATATGATGTAGTAGCTAATTATATAATGCTTATTACTGATGGTAATGAGAGAAGTATTGAAGTTAAATATGCAAAAAATCAAGAACCATTAAGAGATTATTACTTTAGTGAAGAAAATAGTAAAATAACTAAGATAAATGGGATAGATTTAAAAATATATAAATATGGAAATAGTTTTTATACTATATTTAGGTATAATGGTTATAATTTTGATATTGAAACTTCTAATATAACAGAGCAAGAATTTTCTGATTATTTGGTATCAATTTTAAGATAAAATTACTTTTATTAGATATAATATCTACAATATATAAAAGTAACAAATTAAATGATAGTTATACAAATTACAATTTATATGAATTAGATTATCAAATATGTTGGTAATCTTTTTTATATGTCTTGACAACTGTGTATACTCTGTATATAATTTGTATATACAGAGAGGTGAACTATGGAAATTATTATAAGTAATTCAAATGGGGTTCCGATATATGAACAAATTAAAGAACAAATTAAGGTTAAAATAGTTTCTAATGAACTAAAAGAAAATGAATTATTACCATCTATAAGAACATTAGCTAAAGATCTTCGATGCAGTGTTATAACAACTAAAAATGCTTATGAGGAATTAGTTAAAGAAGGTTATGTAAAAAATGTTCCAGCCAAAGGTTTCTATGTTGCTAAAATAAATAAAGATATAGCATTAGAAGAACAATTAAATAAAATAGAAGAACTTATGGATAAGGCAGTTACGATTGCTAAAATGAATAATATAAAAGAAAAAACTCTTAAAGAAATGTTAAATATTTTGTATGAGGAGGATAATAAATAATGGAAAATATTTTAGAAATTAAAAATCTTTGTAAAAAATATGATAATTTTGAACTTAAAAATATATCTTTTTCTTTACCTAAAGGTATGATTATGGGTTTTATAGGTGAAAATGGGGCAGGAAAAACCACTACAATAAAAGCAATATTAGATATTATTAAGACATATAGTGGAGAAATTAAAATATTTGGTTTAGATAATCGTAAAGATGAAATAAAAATAAAAGAAGATATTGGGGTTGTATTAGATGATATGTTTTTTCCAGAAATTATTACTCCTAATGATATAAATAATACAATGAAAGAAATTTATAAAAATTGGGATACGGAAATGTTTTATGATTACTTAAAAGAATTTTCATTATTACCAAATCAACAAATTAAAAACTTCTCAAAAGGTATGAGAAAAAAACTAGAAATAGCAACAGCGTTATCTCATCATCCTAAACTTTTAATATTAGATGAACCAACTTCTGGACTTGATCCAGTAGCTAGAGCAGAAGTAATTCAAATATTTCAAAGTTTTATTGAAAAAGATGATTGTTCCATTTTACTTTCTAGTCATATTACTACTGATTTAGAACATATTGCTGATTATATAACTTTTATAAATAATGGAAAAATTATTTTATCAAAAACAACTAATGAACTATTAGATAAATATGGTATTGTAAAATGTACGGAAAAAGAATTTAAAAGTATTAATAAAAAAGATTATATAAAATATAAAAAATCAAAATATGAATATGAAGTTTTAATTGAAAATAAAAAAGAATTTAAATCAAAATATGATATTGCTGTAATAGATAAAATAACATTAGATGATCTTATGGTAATTATGATTAAGGGGGAATAATAATGATAGGATTTATTAAAAAAGATTTAGCCATGATTAAAAGTAATTTTAAATTATTGGGAGTATTGATTGTTGTATATGCAATAATGGGTTTAATGGGAAAAATGGATATATCATTTATATTACCTTTTATGTGTGTAATGATAATGATTTCATCATTTAGTTATGATAATTATAATAAATGGGATGCTTATGCTATAACAATACCAAATGGAAGAGAGAATAGTGTTAAGTCAAAATATATAACAACTATTTTAATGATTTTTATTATAGCAGTTGTTACGACTATTTTATCTTTTATTATTTCTTATATTAGTACAGAAAGTATTAATTATGAACAAATATTAATAACAATGTTTGGTACAATATTTGGTACATTGTTAGTATTAGCTTTTATGTATCCTATTATTTATAAATTTGGTGTTGAAAAAGCAAGAATTGGTATTTTTCTTCTTGTATTTGGAATAGTTATTATAGGTAGTTTACTTGCAAATTATATAGATTTATCAAATATTTTTGAATCATTATCGTTTTTAGAAAACTATATAATAATTATTTTAGTTATAATGATGGTTACTATGGTCTATGTATCATATATGATATCAAAAAGGATATTTAGTAAAAAGGAATTTTAGTAAGAAAGTATAAAATGAAAACTATATGGGAATTAGATAGGGTGAAAAAATTAAAATAATAAATAATTTTAATTAGAAAAACTAGGTTTTAAGATAGCTAAATTGGATTAGCTATTTTTTTTTACTCAAAATAGCATTTTGTGTATTGACACGGTGTCATTATAAGCTTATTATTATATTGATAGTGTGTCAGCAGGAGGACGCAGAAGATGGAAAAACGACTTGTTGATGAAAGAAAAGAAGAAATTATTAATGCTTGTGAAAAACTATATCAAAAGTTAGACTTTAAAGATATAAATATCAAATTAATAGGAGAACAAATAAGTGTTGGTAGAACTTCTATTTATAATTATTTTCAAACGAAAGAAGAAATATTTTTGGCACTTCTTGAAAGAGAATATTTAAAGTGGAACGAAGATTTATCTAATATTCTTAAGCAAAATGAAAAGCTATCAAAAGAAGATTTTATAGATAAAATTACTGATTCTCTTTTAAAAAGAAAAATTTTATTAAAACTTATTTCAATGAATATGTTTGAAATGGAAACAAATAGTAGAGTAGAAAGTATTACTAATTTCAAATTAGCATTTAAAGAATCTATTTCTTTATTAGAACGATGCTTATGTAAATTTTTTAAATTAAAAGATAGCGAAGCAGAAGAAATTACTTTTACTATATTACCTTTTTTAGTAGGGGTTTATCCTTACACTTCTCTAACGGATAAAATGAAAGAAGCTATTCATAAAGCAAATTTTGAATATAAATTTTATACCGATAAAGAAATGATAAAAATGGGATTAGAAAAAATATTGGGAGGTATCAAATGAAAATAGTTGTTCTGGCTGGTAGTCCTCATAAAAATGGAACATCAAATACATTAGTAAAAGAATTTGTAAGAGGTGCTAAAGATACAGGAAAAGATGTCGAAATAATTGATTTAGCACATACAGATATTCATCCTTGTATGGGATGTGATGCTTGTGGTATGAATGGTGATTGTGTGTGGAGAGATAAAGGGAATGAGATTTTAAATAAAATATTAGAATCTGATGCTCTAATCTTTGCCTCTCCTGTTTATTATTACAATGTGAGTAGTCAGTTAAAAATGATGATAGATCGTTTTTATGCTAAAACAATGAAAATCACAAATAAAAATTTAAAAGTAGGAGTAATAATGACAGCTTGGAATAATGATGATGAATTTACTTATGGAGCAATAGATAAATACTTTGATACATTACTATCTTATATGCACTTTCAAGATATAGGAAGAATATATGGAAAAGGTTGTGGGACAGTATCTATGATGCCAAAGAAATATTATGAAGAAGCATATAAGTTAGGTAGGGATATTTAATATGGAAAAAATTGATGTATTTGCTCATGTATTATTACCAAAGTACTATGGGAAGATGTTAAATATTGATTCTACTATTAGCTCAACTTATGCTTTTACGAATATCGAATCATTAAAAGATTTAAGTGTAAGAAGAAAATTATGGAATGGTACAACGAAACAAATAGTAAGTTATGCTAATATCAATGCTGAAGATTATTGTAATCCAGAAGATGCTGCAAGATTATGTCGTGAAGCAAATGAAGAACTTATAAATTGTGTAAGAGAAAATAATGATATGTTCCCTTATGGAATTGGAATGTTACCATTTAATAATGTTGAAGAGTCCCTACATATTTTAGATGAAATTGCATCTTCAAAAGAACTTGTTGGTGTTCAAGTTTTTACAAGACATTTAGGAAAAAGTATTGCTGATAAAGAATACTTACCAATTCTAAAAAAGTGTGCAGATCTTGGATTACTTGTTTTACTTCATCCAGTATTTGACTCAAGAAAACCTGATAATAATATTGTGTTTAGTTGGGAATATGAATTATCTCAAGCTATGTTAGATTTAGTAAATGCAAGTATTTTTACAGAGTGTCCTAACATTAAGATTATTGTTCATCATGCAGGAGCAATGATACCATTCTTTGCAGGTAGAATTGATAACATAATGAAAGATAAAAAAGATGATTTCAAAAAGTTTTATGTAGATACAGCCATACTTGGAAATTCAAAAGCACTAGAACTCGTAGTATATTACTTTGGCATTGATAAAGTCTTATATGGTACAGATGCTCCATTTGGAATTATGCCGAATGGTGCGACAAAAGAAATAGAAAGTGCTATTGATGAGTTACCTTTTAGCAATGAGAAAAAAGAAAAAATATATTCTAAAAATTTAAGAAAGTTGTTGAAATGAGGTATGTTATGAAAAAGAAAAAAATAATAGCATTAGTAGTATTTATAATAATTTTAGTTGCAGGTGCATTATTATATTACTTTATGACACCAAAAAAGGAAACAAAAGATAAAGCAATCGAAGATAGAAATATCAATGTAACAAAAGCAGATGAAGATTTAATCTTTATAAAAGGTGGAACATTTAATATGGGAAGTCCTATAGATGAAATTCAAAGAGAAGCAGATGAAGATTTACACGAAGTATCTATTAATGATTTTTATGTATCAGCTTATGAAGTAACACAAAAAGAATACGAAAGTATTATGGGTACTAATCCATCTAACTTTAAAGGTGAGAAACTTCCTGTTGAAAGTATTACTTGGTATGAAGCAATAGAATATTGTAATAAATTAAGTGAAAAAAACAATCTTACACCTGTATATGAAATAGATGGAGATAAAGTTTCTTGGAATAGAAATGCTAATGGTTATAGATTACTTACGGAAGCTGAATGGGAATATGTTGCAAGAGCTGGAACAACAACACCATTTAATACAGAAACTTCAATAAGTGCTGAAGAATCAAACTTTTATGGACACTATCCTTATGG
>CANRKG010000042.1 GCA_947631155.1 uncultured Bacilli bacterium | reverse complement strand
AAAAAAGTCATTCTTTGGATAATTTTAGATTTAGCAACAATATATAATGTTGTTAGTAATAAGTAGTAAATTATAAAAGTAGTATTAGTAGTAAATTAGCAGTACCCAAAAGCTCACTTTCTTTAACATCTCAATCTATGAGATGTTTTTTAATGATATATATTGACAACTGTATATATTCTGTATATAATATATATATACAAAAAAAGAGGTGAATTATGGAACTTATAATAAGTAATTCAAATGGCGTTCCTATATATGAACAAATAACAGAACAAATAAAGTTTAAAATAGTTTCTAATGAATTAAAAGAAAATGAATTGTTACCCTCCATAAGAACTCTAGCTAAAGATCTTCGTTGTAGTGTCATAACAACGAAAAATGCTTATGAAGAATTAGTTAAAGAGGGTTATGTAAAAAATGTTCCCTCTAAGGGTTTCTACGTTGCTAAAATAAATAAAGAGGTTGTTTTAGAAGAACAATTAAATAAGATAGAAGAACTTATGGATAAGGCAGTTGTTATTGCCAAAATGAATAATATAAATAAAAAAACTCTAAACGAAATGTTAAATATATTATATGAGGAGGATAAATAAAAATGGAAAATGTTTTAGAAATTAAAAATTTATGTAAAAAATACGATAACTTTGAGCTTAAAAATATAACATTTAATTTACCAAAAGGTATGATTATGGGTTTTATTGGCGAAAATGGTGCTGGAAAGACTACAACAATAAAGGCCTTATTAGATATTATTAAATCTTATAGTGGTGAAATTAAAATATTCGGATTAGATAATCGCAAAGATGATAAAAAAATAAAAGAAGATATTGGCGTAGTATTAGATGATATGTTCTTCCCGGAAATTCTTACGCCAAATGATATAAGTAATACTATGAAAGGAATTTATAAAAATTGGGATTCAAAAATGTTTAATGATTACTTAAAAGAATTTTCATTATTACCTAATAAACAAATTAAAACCTTTTCCAAAGGAATGAGAAAAAAACTAGAAATAGCAACAGCATTATCTCATCACCCTAAACTTTTAATATTAGATGAGCCAACCTCTGGACTTGATCCTGTAGCGCGAGCAGAAGTTATCGATATATTTCAAAGTTTTATTGAAAAAGATGATTGTTCAATTTTACTTTCTAGTCATATTACTACTGATTTAGAGCATATTGCTGATTATATAACTTTTATAAATAATGGTGAGATTGTTTTATCTAAAACAACAAATGAATTATTAGATAAATACGGAATCGTAAAATGTACTGAAAAAGAATTTAAAACTATAAACAAAAATGATTATGTAAAATACAAAAAAACAAAATATGAATATGAAATATTGGTAGAAAATAAAAAAGAATTTAAAGTAAAATATAATATTTCAGTTATTGATAAAATAACTTTGGACGATCTTATGGTTTTAATGATTAAGGGGGAAGAATAATGATAGGATTTATTAAAAAAGATTTAGCCATGATTAAAAGTAATTTTAAATTATTGGGAGTATTGATTGTCGTATATGCCATAATGGGTTTAATGGGAAAAATGGATATATCATTTATTTTACCGTATATGTGTGTAATGATAATGATTTCATCATTTAGTTATGATAATTATAATAAATGGGACGCTTATTCCATTGCATTACCTAACGGAAGAAAAAATAGTGTAAAAGCAAAATATGTAACAACAATTTTAATGACTTTTGTTGTTTCTATAATCACAACAATTTTATCTTTCATTATCTCGTATGTTAATACTCAAAATATTAACTATGAACAAATATTAGTAACAATGTTTGGTGCAATATTCGGAACATTATTGGTCTTAACTGTTATGTATCCAATTATCTATAAATTTGGTGTTGAAAAAGCAAGAATTGGTATTTTTCTTCTTGTCTTTGGTATCGTTATTATTGGTAGTTTACTTTCAAATTATTTAGATTTATCAAATGTTTTCAAGTCTTTATCCTTTTTAGAAGATTATTTAATAATAATTTTAATATTAGTAGCTATTATTATGGTTTATGGATCTTATAAAATATCAGAAAAAATATTTAGTAAAAAAGAATTTTAGGAGGAAAAAAATATGAAAAGAAATGATGTAAAAAATTATAAAGAAAATATGGATAATATGTCATTAGAAAAATTAGAGCAACAAGTTGCTCGTAATAAAAGAAGAATGGTTGGAAATGGAGCGGTTTTAGGTAGTGTTGCAGTAGGAAGTTTATTTGTTTGCCCACCTATTGCAGTTGTTCCATTAGGAATAGGAGTTTTACGAATATATTGGTTAAATCAAAATAACAAACAATTAGATAGACAAATAAACAAACAATTAACTTTAACAAGAAAGAAATAATTAAAGTACAATTAAAATCATATAAAGAAGACATAGAACTTAAACATTCTATGTCTTTATGTTATCAGTAAATTTCGTTATTATTTTCTCTTGGTTTATGTCATCGGAGCAGTAACTCCAGTTGGTCCTACTTCACCTTGTGGTCCCGTTGGACCTGTTTCTCCTTGTGGACCTGTTGGTCCTATCTCACCTTGAGGTCCTGTTGCTCCTACTTCTCCTACTAATCCGGCAATACCTTGAATTCCCTGTGGTCCCGTTGGACCAGTTGGGCCAGTCGGACCAGTAACTCCAGTTGGTCCTTGTGGACCAGTAGCACCTTGAGGACCTATTGTACCTGGTGTACCTTGAGGACCTGCTATTCCTTGTAAACCTTGGATTCCTTGAGGACCAGTTGGACCTATTGGTCCGGGAATTCCTTGGATTCCTTGAACACCTTGTGGCCCTGTTGGTCCAATTTGTCCCTGAGGTCCTGTTGGACCTTGGGGTCCAACTGATAAATCTCTAAAACCGCAACAACTACCAGTTGCTATATTATTTTTATTAAAATTGTTTATCTTTCTTTGAGCATCTTGTATTAAACAATTATTATTCATAATTACCTCCTTTAATATAATTTATTCTATATGTAAATATGTGATTAGTTATTTTTTCTTAAATAATTAAAAAAAAGAGGAAAACCTCTTTAATTTGTTTGGACATAACCTTCTCTTTCTAAATAATCTTTAATATCTGAAAGTCTAGTATAATTACTTCCAATATGATTAACTATTTCTGTTAATGTAATAGTCATTTTTGAGTCGTCAAATTCGTAATTTTCTTCACCGGCATATGTTTCTGTTGCAGCTTTGTATTTATCATTATCTTGATAAATAAATTGTTGTGTATGAGTAGCAGTTATTAATAATGAATAAGTAGCATACTCTGCAAAACGTAGACGATATGTCTCAACCATTTCATACCCAGCATTATTATCATATGGTACTTCTTTTTGATAAATACGAATACTACCTTGGGCTTCTATAAATAAATTAGCTTGTTTGGTTACAGAGTTTTGATAAGCATCTGTTGCTACTACATATACAGTGTATGAACCAGCTGTTTTATATTTTGATTGTGTCTCCTCATCTTGAAATGAATAATTACAACCACTTATATCATGACACATTTCGACAAAGGAACTTGCACTATAATCTGTTCCTTCCATTATTGTTACTTGCCTTACTTCTAATTCAGGCTTTGTAGTATCTTGAATTATCAATTTTCCAATTTTTTGTATATTATTATATGTAACTGTAAAATCATATTCACCAACTTGTCCGACATTTACTTTAGATAAATCTAAGGAGTAAAGTAATTCATCAATATAATCTCCTTTAATACCAGGCTCTACATAGGAAGATGTTCTAACTGGTAGACTATCTCCTAATTCTACTGTAACAGTTAAAGGTCTAAAGTCATTTTCAGTTGGACGCTTAATAAACCAAATAATAAAACCTGCTAAAGCAACAATTACTAATAAAGAAAAGATTGCAGTTCTATTTTGGAATCGCATTGCATTTTTATTTGGTTTAACTTTTTCCTTTTTTCTCTTTTTATTTTTATTTTTTTGTTTTTCTATTTTTCTTTGTTCTATATCAATTTGTGATGGAAGAACTGCTTCTGTATTAAATGTTGAATCTGTCTCGGCATTAAATGTTCCCAAGGTTACTGAGCCATCACTTTTTAATGTATTATCTTTACTAACAAGTTCTAAAGATGTTGAATCTTCTTTTATTGATTCAAATTTAGGAATAATAGCAGATAAGTCTCTTTTTTTCTCTAATACTTCTTCACTATCATCAATCATAGTAGGCATAATAGTTGCTACTTCAGATGAGGACTGATTTTCAGAAGGAATTTTTTCTTGTTCTTTTTCTTTCTCTTTTGAAGATTCTATATTTTTGTATTCTTCTTTTTTTTCATCCATAAAATCAGCCTCCTCCTTTTTATTCTTGATACTATCCTACTATATAAATATACACTTTTTTTATGTTTTTTTCAATATAAAAAGCACTTTAAGTGCTTTTATATACCTTTTTTTATTTCTTCGTTTGAATCTAAATCCTGTTCGTATATTACTTCAGAATTTTTACTACTTTCTTTAGGTTTTCTTATTTCTATCTTATAATCTTTTTTAATATCGCGATTACCAGTTGTAAATGATAATTCATGTTCTAATTCATCATTTTTTAATATAGGAGTAGATTTTCTATCACGATAATTATTCTTATTAACTAAGCTTATTTTAGCTTTTAAAGAAGATAGTTTATCAGAAAGTTCTTGACTTAATTTAATTTTTAAGCCATTTTTTATTAATGATATTGTTATTGGCTTAGCATTTGATATAATTGTTCCTAAAGAATGATTAATATGTTGTTGTCTTGAGATATTCAAATGCGTTTGTTTAACTTTTACATTAGTACTTTCTTCTGATATTAATTGATTAAGTTTACTAAATGACATAGAAGTTTGGTCGGCTCTTGCTTCAATATTTTGGATTATTCCTTCTTTAACAAGAGTATCTAATATTTCATCTATTTCTGAATTATTAACATTAACATCATCTTCAAGAATCTTACGAATTGTTCTTTGTCTTTCCCCATTATTATAGTCAGCAACACTAGCATTTAACACAGCTATTTTTACTTGTTTTAATAATTTTAAAGGTACTTTACGACCATTTGTAATAAATTGTTGATATAAATCTCTACTTAAAAGTTGTTTTATCATTAATACTTCTTCATTATTCTTTATAGTAATATTATTATTTATTAAATCATAAGTAATTTCAGAATCTTTTGGTATTTTTGATGCATAATATTTTTTTATGTCATCGATTAACTTAATAATTGCCTTTTCATAAGCATATGTCAATATATCTTCTTGGCTTAGTTTTTGAATTCTCTGTTCAATCATTTCTTTTATATCTGTTAAATCTTCTGAATTAGAAGTAATATTATCTTTATCTATGCTTTTTTTACCTTTAGCAGAAGATAAAATTTCAGATAAATTTAAATCCTTTTGCATACCAATTATTGCTAAACGATTAGTTAATAAATTATTTTCAATATTTATTTTATGAGATAGACGAACTTTTCTTTCTTCCAATTCATCGGCTTTTAAACCAGATTCAGGAAGACTATCTATTTGTTTTATAAGTTCATTAATTCTTTGATTATGATATACTACGAATTCTTTATTGCTTGATGAAAAGTGTACTTCATTTAATTTTATATCTTTTATATCTGGTAATGTATTTATTGATATTCTATATTTTCTAAAATATTCTAAGGCAATATCAATCATTTCAGTTCTAAGTTCTATTATTCTTTCACAATATGTTGCTGTTTTTAATGATGGATATTCCAAAATATCACGATCTAGTTCAATTGGTGTTTTTGAAGAATTATCTGGATGCTTTGCATAATCGTTTAATTGCCTAATTAAATGATTAATTTCTTCAATTACTTCGCAATATCTCATTTGGATTTCAACTTTTTCTTTAGAAGTATTTAACCAACTTTTTTCTGGATAAACAATTATGTTTTTTCGGTCTTGTCTCATTTTATTTAATACTTCATCACTTACAAGCTGTTTTTTATAAATTCCTAAAGTATTATCACCTAAAGAAACTAATAAAGTTTGAGTTTCTTCATCAAATTCAGCTTTTACACCAAGAGCTTCAGCTTCTTCTCTAGTATTTATTGCATGAATGAAGTTAATTATTTCTTTTAAGCAAGATTTATATTTTTGATTAAATTCTTCAGAATTATAAGGAATATCTTCTAAGCATGTTAATGCCTTATGAGGTGTTATTCTAGTAATAAAATTAATTAGATAATCATATGTAAGATGACGTTTATTTTTTTCTTCATCAGACATGCTTATATCATTGAAACAAATTTTTTTATAGGCATTACTATTTTCTGTTTCAAATATTTTATTCTTCTCTTCTTTACTTAAAGTTGTATATCTGTCATTAATAGATTTTACAAATTCACGCGAACCTATTACAGAGCGAAGATTTTTAATATCTTCAATTAATTTTAAATAGTATTTTTCTAATTCAACTGATATTTCATCACTAAATTTTTGCAAGGTCATTTTATGATGTTTTGTGTTTATTTCACTATTAGATAATTGTTGTATTTCAGCAAATTGCTTTCGATTAGGGATAAGAAAAGATGTTAATGATAAGACGTTTTGTAAACTAGCTATTACTTGTGTATATTGAGTAATATCCTTATCTTCTTTGTCAGAAACTATATCTTGAATTTTTAGTTCAAATTCATCAATAGCCAATCTAGCTTTTCTATATCTCTTTTTAGTTTGAGATAATTGTTCTAGCTCATCTGGCATACCTAAATCATAATCTTCTTTTGATAATTCTCTAAATTTGTTAACATTTTTTTTGACTTGTTTTAACTCTGCTCTGTACATTGCTATTACATTTTTTAATAGTTTAGTTAAACTCATTATTGGAAGATATTCTTCAGGTTTTTCTAAAGCAGCATCTAGTTGCGAAAAAGCTGTAGTAATAGAATCAAAATAACTTGATAATTGTTTTTTATGAAATTCAATTATATTTTTAGTCTTTTTAATATTTTTTTCTTTCTCTTCTGCTTCATATTCTTTTTTAGCTTTCTCTACCTCATTGATAAAATTTTGAGTATCAGAAAGTTTATTTTTAAATTCTTCTATAGATTTTTTAATAGTTTTTTGTTCTTCTGAAGAAGAATTTTTTAATTGACTTTCGAGATAGTCAATCTGTTTTTGATGACCATGAAGTACTACATATAAGCCATATATAAAGTCTTCATATTTGTTTTCTTTTATAAGATTTATAACATCTTTTTTTATTTGAACATATCTATTGATACTTTCTTCTTCTTTTAATTGCTTTTTATTACTAAACTGCAATACTCTTTGTTTGGCAAAATTTAAAGCTTGCTTTAAATTTTTTGTAGCATTAACATCTGCACCTTTTAATATAGTAGTTTCTCCACGATTTACTGTAATCATATTTATCCTCCCTTCTGCTTTAAGGTTAAACAACTAATCCTTGAATAAAATTGGATATTTTTTCTTTATCTAATGGATTATTAATATCTTCTAATTGATCATATCCTTCTTGATCTTTTATAACATATGAAGCAAGAATATCTACTGTTCCATTACGATTATCTAGTGAATATACAGCATATTCTTTACCATCAATTTCAACAACTGATAATAATTCTGCTTCCATTATTTCTCCTGTTTCAATTTCTACTTGGAACTTTTGATTGTTATCTTCCATAATAGTCCCCTCCGTTATTTTTTATTCTTATTTTATTATATCATATTTCTTATTTTTTAACATTATCTTTATCATACAAAACTCTTATTGTTGATAAATGACTATATTTTATTACTTGTTCTTTTAAATCATCTTGTTCAAAGAAAAGTAATTCTCCAAATTCCCAGATACTAAAAGATGCCATAAATGATAGAATTTCGTGAGTAAAAGGTAATACCGCATAAGCCGTTATTATTCCAACAATTAAAAACATTAAAATTCCTAATGTTAAGAAGAAATAGCTTTTTCTTTTTAAAGCTTTTAACTCCATCTCTTTTGTTACTTTTATAAGATTAAAATGATTCTTTATTAACTTTCTTATAAGAATTCTTTCAGAAGATGTAAAAGTATTATTATGTATTTCTAATACTAATGGATATTCTAAAGGAATAAATGATGCACAAGACTCAATTATATTTAGAAATTCGTTTTTTAAAATTGGTGTATCTGATAGTGAATATTCTGATACTATATTAGAAAACTTATCTACTTTAAGTTCAATATAGGCTTCATCATCATCTATTTTAAGTTCATTAATTTTTTTAAAATTGTTAAATTTTTCACGTTGATATTTTTTTAATTTTTCAGGTCTTATCACATTATCTACTTCCTTGTATTATTATAGTAGTTAATTTCAGATAATTGATCAGCTAAATAACTTAAATCGTCATCTTCATCTGTTTCTACTTCGCCAATCATATAAAGTAATTCACTCATACTATTGCATTTGGCTGGGTCAATATTATATCTTTTTAAAGTGCTTACTTGATTATCCGTTAAAAGTAGTCCATTATCACGAGCTTTCAAGAAACTTTTATCTACTTTATTAAGTCCTACTAGTTCTTCTATTTCATCGTTAGTTAATTCAGTTGCCATATCTTTACTCTCCTATTCAGTATATCTTACTTTATAAGTATATCATAAAATATATTTTTAGTCTTTAAAAAACAAGAA
>CANRKG010000041.1 GCA_947631155.1 uncultured Bacilli bacterium | reverse complement strand
CCTATAAAATTTCCAATACCACAAGATGGCTCTAAAATATTTCCTTTTTCTAATCCCATATTTTCAAGTGCTTTATAAATTGCCTTAATAACAATGGGAGGAGTATAGAAAGCAGTATTCACAGAGCTTTTTGCTTTCTCATATTCATCAGTACTAAAACCAATTAAGTTTCCTAATTCTTCATATTCCTTTTGCCAATCGCTATTTTTTTCAAACGATTTTGCTAAACCACCCCAGCCAACATATTTAGAAAGTATTTCTTGTTCTTCAGGGGTAGCATATCTATCTTCTTGCTCTAACTTCTTTAGCACTTTAATAGCATTGATATTATTGCTAAATCGTTCTCTAGGTTGTCCTACACCCAAATTATTATCAATTATTTTATAGTTAATTCTTTCTTCGTAAGGTATTTCAGGATGCAATACATAATTAACAACTTTCTCTCTTATTTTTTTAACAACAGGAGTTTCAACTTTTTTTGGATTATCTATTATTTCAGTATTATCAATATCATTTATACTTGATAAGACATTATCTTTTCCAACACTTAAATCATATTGTTTCTCATCAAAGTTATTCCAGAAAACCATAAGCATATCAGGAGTTATAGTTATTGAAAAATCTTTATCTTGGCTTAAATATTTTAAGAAAGCATTTGTTTCCACACTTTCTCTTAAAACAATTTCATCAGTTTTATCAGTATTAAATTGAGTAAAACTTGTTTCGTTAAATCCTGTGCATTTATCACTTTTAATACATATAGTTAAATTTCTTTTTTTAGATTTTATATGCTCCCATTTTTCTAATTCAATTTTACTTACATAAAATGTTCCTTTATAGTTTGTATCAAGAGAGTTAAATTCTTCGACAATTCTATCTGCTAATTCCTGTTCTCTAGGGGTAAATAATGATAATTGTGTTTGTTGAAATTTTGTTTTTTCTTTTTCAGATGTTATTACTTCAGCTTCAATTAATTCTTTTTCTTCAGTAATTTCTTGATTTAATACTAAAGATCTAACTCTATCTAATTCAACATCTTTCCATTTAGGAATGCCACCATCTTGTTGAAAAGAGTTATCTCTTAAAGTAGCAATATTTCCACCAATGTCATCAATAGTATATTCTATATTATCAATAGTAACTTTTTTACCTAATAAATTTTCAATTTCTTGCTCTTTATCTTCATATTTTTTACGATATTCTTGCAATCTCTTTAAATCGTTATTATCTACTAAATCAACCGTTCCATCTTCATTATAAACTAATAATTCATCAAGAATAAAATCATATACTTCTTTTCCTTCCCAAGTATATTCATCATCCCACATACTAATATTTTCGTTTGAATTAAAGGCAACTTGTATATCATCTATTTTATGAATAGACAAAATGTGTTCTACTAAATCAACCTCATCATTATACTCACCATAATAATTTTCATTTAAAGAAACCCCAAATTTATTATTGAAAATTTCTTCTAGCTTATCTAACACTTGTTTATCAGTTAAATCTTTAGAAAACCATTCTACTTTTTCTATTATATTTTCCCAATAATTATCATTATTTTTTGTTCCTAATTCAACATAAATATTTCCATTATTATAATGTAATTCAACACAATTAGTATCGTTTGTTACTCTAGCAACTGTATATGATCCATTATCTAAATCATTAATATGAGTAATTGTTTCAAAATCTAACCCATTTTCTTGATAATCTACTTTTAAATGGTCATTAGAAGGATTTTCTTTTAGTTTTGTTTCAAACTCAACAATATTCATTGTTCTACTAAAAAGTGGTGCTGAATAATCATATAATTCTACATCAAATAAACCAATTTTTGATATTTCATATTCATCTAATCCAATATAAACTTTATCGCCAACTCTATATCGGTATTTATCATCATTTGAAAAAAGAATACCTTTTTCGGTACTCTCATTTTTTAATTGTAAATCAGTTCTCTCATCACTATTTCTTCGGCTTGACTCTTGATATTGTTCATCATTCCAACCCAAGTCATTTGGTCGGTTGCTTTCATTTCTTCGGTCAAGTTCAATTCGACTTTCATTTTGTTCATTATCGTCTCTACTCTCTCTTGGGCTGATAATTCTACCTCTTTCAAGTGGCTCGTTAATGTTCCTTTCATCAACATTGCTTGATAAGTTCCTTTCTTGTTCTCTTTCAAATATTGTAGCCTCATTGTCCCGTACTTGCCTATCTTGAAGTCTGTTTCCTCGTTCGTGATTAAATTCGGTAGAAGATAACCGTTCACTTTCCTGTAAGTCATTTCCATTTTTATCGCTCCTTTCAGCAACATTTCTTTTTCCATTATTATCATAAACTAAGCTTTCCTTTTTCTCAAATGTACGAATTTTATCAATTTCAGCAATTCGTATATTTTTTAATGATACATATATTTCACGAATACCCATTTCAGCAATATCACTTGCAGCAGCACCTAATCTTGAAATGCTATCTAAATCTCGAAATATCAGTATATTAATAAAATCTGTATCATTAAAAAAAGGAGTAGGATCAATACCACTCCTATTCATAATCATATAAGCAATACTATTTTCTAATATTTCCTTATAATATTTTTCAATAACATCATTACCTATATTTTCTAATCTAGTATTATATTTATTGTTTATTAAATCGCTAAAATAATCAAAATAGTTATCTTCCATTAAATTTTTAGCTACTGATTTAATAGCATTTACTAGATTATCTTTATTAGCAAGTTCTCCAAATTTATTTTCAAGCGATATAATAACATCTTCTTCATAAACTTTTGGCACTTTCCATATTTTTAATTTTTTACCTTTTCGTCCATAAATACTATGTGTATCGTTTAAACTCCATACATATCTAATTTTGGGCTTTCCATCAAATTCAGTTAAAAGACCGATACCAGGAGTTCCACGATTAACTAATCTCTTGTAAGTTTCATTCCATATATGAATATCAGTACAACTTACTGCATCTGGTCTTTGGGCATAAATTAATAATTGTTCACTAAAACTATTGGTATAGTTCATCGAAGCAGTTTTTAAAAAGGATTGCCAATATTTTGAATCTTGTGTAATAGTGTTTATTGTATCTTTATATAAATTTTTTGCGTCTATTACTGTCGTTGCCATAATACCCTCCTTTCATAAAATAAAATTACTTATTTTCTCTATTTTTAATTAATATATCGTAATAATCTTCCACTTCTGTATCTTTTTCAACTTGTGCTAATAATTGCCAAATCATATCACTTGCTTCATTAGGAAAGAATCTAATATCTACATAACATGTTCCTTCTTCATCTGTTCGTGGTACTGAATAAGTTAAAAGTTTGTTTTTTAATCTTTCTGCAAGTATTGAAAAACTTTCTTCATTAACACCAACTTGAATATTCTTATCTAATATAGATATTAATTGATTAAATAATTCTTTGTCTAATATAAGTTTTGATGATGGCTTTCTTGATTGATATGCCATTTTACTTTCCTCCTTTCCATTTTTACATTTTTTATAATTTTTATTATCTTTCAATGCTTCTATCTTTTGTTTGCTCATTAATATCAGTTACGACATTACTATTTTTTATTTTAACTTCATTATTTCGACTAATTTTTTCTCTAATATCTTTAATTGTTATACTTTCAATAGTTTCATTTAAAATTCTTTCTGCTTCTTCTTTGCTTTCGGCAACAACTGTTACCGACATATTTCCTAACATTTTTACATTAAAATCAAACATTATCTTTCACTTCCTTTCGTTATAATTTTTGATTATCTTTCATCTATATCTTCTTTAGATTTATTTTTGGACTTTGAAGATAAAAAAGTAACTCTTTCTGCAACCACTTCAGTAGCATAATGAATATTCTTATTATCATCTTCATATTTTCTTGTTTGAAGCCGCCCTTTAATGCCGACAACATCGCCTCTTCGACAATGTTCAGCAGTTGTAGCTGCTATACCATTCCAAAGAATACAACGAATAAAATCAGTTTCATAAATTCCATCTTCATTTTTATAATTACGATTAATAGATAATGTTACAGTTAAAACTCTTTTACCATTTGTTAATTCTTCAAGTTCTGGATCTGTAACTAATCTACCAACTAAATTAACATCATTCATACTATTCATCCTTTCCTTTACTTTTTTCATTTTTTGATTGACTAATTTCTTCATTACAATTAAAAAAAGCAATTATTTTTTTTGCTTTAATTGCCTTTTTTAAGTCAATAATAATTGTAATATCACTAGAAGAAATATCTGGTATTTTATCTAGGTCATCTAATTGTATAGCAAGAATACTTTTTTCATCATTAAATCCTGCTTTAAATATTTTTTCAAGTAGTTTAGTTATCTGACTAAAATTATACTTCTTCATTATAATCATCCTTTTCTATTAATTCACTAATTACTATAATTTGTTTATTTGTTTTTTGCCTACAACTGATTAAAGTAAGGGTGCTTTTTTCTTTATTTCTTATAATATTGGCTTTCCCCGTTTTTTCTATGTCATAAATATTAACAATTTTATAAGTATATGTGTAACCTTTATAAGTAATATAAATTTCATCATTAAGATCTAACTTATATAAATTTTTAAAAAATGCTACTCTACTTGTTCCACTATGAGCTGCTAATATTACATTTCCATTAGTTTCATCAGGCATATTTGATTCTTTTAAAATTTGAATATTTTTATTTACTTTATTATTTTTATCATCTTTACTAACTAATCCTTTTTCTAAATTAATTTTAGGAATTTTTAATACTGCTATATATTTAGAATTTACGCTTTTTCCTTTATTAGTGCTATTGTTATTATCATTGATGGTATCAGTTTCATTATTATCAATTATTTCTTGCTTTTCATAAAATGTTTTAATTTCTTTTTTCTCATTATTAATTTTGTGAAAATAAGATAATCTATCAAAACTAAATAAACCTATACTTAAAATAATAAGTAAAGAGCCAACTACAAAAAGTTGACTCTTACTATTTTTTTTATTTACTTTTTCTTTTTTTAATAGCATATACGATAATTCCTGCCCCTACTATCGCTAAAATACTTGTTACTATTTCTATTACATAAGTTTTATCTAATCCTGTAATTGGAACATCAATAATAACTTTCTCATTAGTCATAGTAGCTTTAACAATTTCACCATCTTCTTTAATATCAAAATACATTCTATCTGGATTTAAGATATAACCTTCAGGAGCTTCTTTTTCTAAAATATAGTATCTTCCATATTCTAATTTTTCAATAATTATTTTACCCTCATTGTCAGTTCTACCACTAAAGATTAATTCATCTTTATCTGTATATATTTCAATCAATGTATTAGGAAGTGACTCACCGGTTGATAAATCGGTCTTGGTAAATTCTAAAGTACCAGTTATTAATTTGTTTTCCATATTGGCTTTAACAATTTCGCCATTTCTTCTTATGCTAAAATACATTTTTTCAGGATTTAAGACATAACCCTCAGGGGCTTCTTTTTCTAAAATATAGTATCTTCCATATCTTAGTCTTTTAATAAAAATCTTACCATTTTCATCAGTTCTTCCTCTAAAAATTAATTTGTCATTAATTGTATAGATTTCGATTAAGGTATTTGGCAAAGCCTCTCCTGTTGATAAATCAGTTTTAGTAAATTCTAATTTTCCAGTAATAGGAACATCTTTCATTTCCGACTTAACTATCTCCCCATCTTCCTTTATTTCAAAATACATTTTATCTTTGTTAATAAGGTACCCTTCAGGGGCTTCTTTTTCCAAGAAATAATATTTACCAGTTTTTAAATTTTCGATAATAACTTTACCATGCTTATCTGTTCTTCCACTAAATATTAATTCATTATCAATAGTATAAACTTCGATTAATGTATTAGGTAAAGGCTTATCATTTGAAATATCGACTTTAGTTATTTCAATTTTACCCTTTTTTAGATAATTTTTTAAAGTTATTTCTTGTTCAACAACCGGTGTATATTGATCTCTGTATTCTAAATTTAATTCATATTCTTTAGTATCTAAAACATAGCCATCAATAGTTTCCATTTCTTTTAAAATATATTTACCAAGTTTTAAATCCGTAAATTCAGCATAACCATCTTTATTGGTTATAGCTGTTGCAATCAATTTGCCTTTTTCATCATAAAGGCCAAATTTAATTCCTTTCAAAGCAATTTCTTCATAAGTAAAACTGCCATCTTTAATAACAAATTCTTCACCAGTTTTATGAATAACTATTTTGCCTAGCACTTCTTGATTAGCAAATTTAACTTCTAGAATTACTCCTAAATCGTCATCGTAAGTAAAATCAGCATCTTTTTTGACTTCAAATTTTAATGGTTCTCTATTCCATAGATAGCCATCAATGACTTGGTCTATTTCTTCTAATTGATAATGTCCAACTTCTAATCCGTAAGGGGTATATAAAATACCTTCTTCATTTGTTTTAAATACACATAATTTTTCATTCGTAGGGTAACTAACCATTTGACAAACGTACTCGCCAGTATCTAAATTTTTTATTTTAAATTTTATATCCGCGATAGGTAATTCTTCTTTTGTAACAGAATCTATTTTTATAACTTTAATTCGTGCTTTTATTGGTCCATTATTGATAACTTTATCAACATCTTTATTTTTAATATCGATTTCAAAACATCTCGCATCTTCTGAATCAACTGCTCCTTTAGTTTGACAAACACTATATTTACCATAAGGCAATGTTATTTTTGCTCTACCTTTATCATCAGTAGTAATAGTACCTACCTTTTTACTTTTACTAATTAAAGTTATATCAAATACTGCATTAGGTTCGGTCTCTATTTCACCAGTAGTTCCATCACTTTTAACTTTAAATAAATGAAAATCAAATTTATAAACTTCTTCTTTAGAAGTTATGGAAACCACTTGATCATGTTCTTCAATAGTTGCATTGTAAGTTCTCGTATCTATTTTATAACCTACATTTGGTGTCTTTTCTCTTACGGTGTAATTTCCGGCTTCAAGTGCTTTTGATTTAGCTTTACAATTACTACCGATTGTTAAAGTATCAACTTCTTCACCATCTTCATTGTAAATACCATATACGGCACCAACTAATTTAGCATCGCCTTGTGCTTCACAACTATTGTTTTCTGAATCAACTTTATTAATTTCGATATACCCTTCAATCGCTTCACCAGAAATGTTTGCATAAATTGGATCTACATTACCATTTGTTATTAAGTTTTGAGAATCAGCTAGAGTTAAAAATAAAACACTGTGGTCATAAGAACCTCGACCATTTTTTACTAATGTAACACTTACTTCGCCACCATTTTCGGTAGTAACTGATAATTTGTTTCCATTAATTTGAGCAGTACAATTATTACAACTATCAACCGAAAATTGACTTAAAACATTATTAGTATCTTCTAATTCTTGGGTTTCACCTTTCTTTAGTTTTATAGATGTTCCATTAAAACTAGGAGTTACTGAATGATTATCTACAAGTGTTTGAATTTCATTCATAGCATTTGTAACAGCAACAGGATCATTGACTTTAGAACAACCATCTGTACATAGTCCATTTACAAATACGGTATCTTCAATAGTTCTATAAATAAGCATTTGAGTTGCTACAATATAAACATCAGCAGTATGAGTTCCATAACCATATCCATAATGAGCATATAATTGCATTTTTTTAAGTTGTTCTATTGTTAGTTTATTAGTGGACTTTTCTTGAGCATTATTTACTAAATCTAAAATATTCATATCATCATAATCATAAACGTTATAAGTTTTAGAACGATGCATTTCTTCACCAGGAGCAATACAATATGCTTGAGCTCCCACACTTACTCCACTTGATATTTTAGTATTAAGAATTTGTCCATATCTATTAAAATGGCTTGAGCTTTCCATGTGTGCATGATAGTAATCGCCTACATTTTTAGATGTTACTTTGGCTGTATCGGCTTTAACTACATTTATATTAAATAGTAATAATAATAAAAATATTATGATAAAAATATAATTCTTTCTTTTCATTATAAACACCTCCATTTTTTCATAAAAAAAATAAGTTTTCACTTATTTTTAAAATTATTGTTATTATTAATTTTTTCCAGTACAAGCATATCCAAGACTTTTTAAATATTGAATAGCACTTATACCATTGCCATTTTCAAAAGATATATTATTTGGAAGATAAATCATATCATTATCTTCGCAAAGTTTTTTGGGAACATATAAACTAATTGAATAAATTTTCGCCTCACAAGAATCATCAGAGTATTCACTAGGAGCTGGTGTAATGAAAAAGCCATATAAATACTTCCTAGCAATTCGATCACCGTCATTATAGGCTTCTTCATAACTATTATAAAATCTTAAAATATCATAAGTTTTAGATAAGTTGTTAAGCCAATTTACATATCCCTCATCATTGTTATCGCAAGTGTGCTTCTTTTTTTCTTGTTTAGTTTGCGTTTCAGCTGAATTTACTTGCATATTATTATTGGATTCCGGTTTCTTTTCTTCTGCTTTTTCGCTTTTCGAAGGTATAATCACATCTTCTTGGGCATTTTCATTAGACTTATTACTCTCTTCAATTTCTTTGTCGGTAACAGTTGAATCCTCTTTAGGTAATTCATCGTTAGTTTTGCTTTCTTCAGTTTCAACAACTTTATTTGTTTCTTCGTTTTTTACTTCATTTTTTTGCCTGCTACTACATCCACTTAAGAACAGCAAAGTAATAAATAAAATAATTTTTAATTTCAT
>CANRKG010000040.1 GCA_947631155.1 uncultured Bacilli bacterium | reverse complement strand
AATCTCACGAATGCCCTTATAATAAGGGAAAAATTTGATTGTAGTTATGAGTACAACAAAAGGGCATACCCTGTAACAGGTATCATTCCAATTACTACCATTAAATTCATTAGAGTTTGAAAAGCTAATTGAAAAGTCATTCCAAATGATAAATACTTAGCAAAACTATCTTTACAATTTAAAGCTATTTTTAATCCTCTATAAATAATAAGAGAAAATAATACTGTCACAATAATAACTCCCATAATTCCAAATTCTTCAGAAATAATTGAAAATATAAAATCAGTTTGAGGTTCTGGTAAATAAAAATGTTTCTGAATAGATTTACCAAATCCTGTTCCTAATAATCCACCTGGTCCTATGGCATATAAGCTTTGAATTATCTGAAAACCAGTTCCTAAAGGATCATTCCAAGGATTAATAAAAGAAGTAATTCTATCCATTCGATATGGAGCAATTATAATTAAAATAATAATACCAATAACTCCTAATATACCTCCTCCAATAAAGAAATTCATATTTACACCTGCTATAAATAATAAAGCAATTATAGACATTACTAAAATCATTCCTGTTCCTAAATCTGGTTGAAGCATAATTAGTCCAAAAAAGGCAAACAATATTCCTAAAATAGGAAAGACACCTTCTTTATAACTTTTGAGAAATTTAGTACTATTTGTTAAGTACTTACTAGTAAATATTATCATTCCTAGTTTAGCCGCTTCACTAGGTTGAATTCCAAATGAACCAATTCCAAACCAGCTCCTACTTCCATTTCTAATACTACCTATTCCTGGAATAATAACCAATACTAATAGAATAAAACAAACTAATAATATTTTATTAGCATTATTATAGTACTTATTATAGTCTATTCTTGAAATAAGAATCATTAAAATAATGCCTAATACAACAAAGACTAATTGCCTTTTAATATAATAAAAACTATCATTAAATTTATAATTAGCCCAAATTGATGATGCCGAATATATCATAACTACCCCAAAGCTTATTAAAAGAATTACTGCAAAAAAAAGAATTAGGTCAAATTTTTTTCTCATTAAATCACCTATTAAATTTTATTATAAAGTATTAATAAAAAGAACTATCTAATTATTTTGTCTATACACACTTTATGAGAAATCATAGAATACTATAGATTTTGGAGGTTTTTATGATAAATTGGTTTATAAATTTAAGTTATCCAATACAAGCACTTATTGCAACATTATTTACTTGGGGAATAACTGCCTTAGGAGCTATGATTGTTTTCTTATTTAAAAAAGTAAATAAAAATATTATGGATTCTATGCTTGGTTTTGCAGCCGGTGTAATGATTGCTGCATCTTTCTTTTCGTTAATATCACCTGCTATTGTAATGGCTGAAAACTTAAAATTAATACCTTGGTTAGTTACTTCTATTGGTATAGCTCTAGGTGGTGTTTTATTATTTATAGGTGATAAAGTCTTTGATATAATTGAAAAGAAAAAAACATATGCAACTAGTTCTAGTTTTAAACGTTGTATTATGTTAATTATTTCTATCACACTACATAATATTCCCGAAGGTCTAGCTGTAGGAGTTGCTTTTGGTTCATTATATTATGGTATTGATGGTGCTACTTTATCATCTGCTTATATGTTAGCCTTAGGAATTGGTTTACAAAACTTTCCAGAAGGAATGGCAGTTAGTCTTCCTTTAAGACGTGAAGGATTATCAAGAAAAAAAGCATTTTTCTATGGTCAATTAAGTGGTATTGTAGAACCTATATCTGGGGTTATTGGAGCTATATTAGTAATTAAAGTAAGATTTTTATTACCTTATTTATTAGCCTTTGCTGCTGGAGCTATGATTTATGTTGTAGTTGAAGAATTAATTCCTGAAAGTCAAACAAATAAGAAAAAAGATTTAATGGCATTTTTTACTTTAATAGGCTTTATGGTTATGATGATTATGGATGTTGCTTTAGGTTAACAATGAAGCACTAAAAAACAGGCTTAAGTTAAAGTCTGTTTTTTTTTTAGTAAACTTAATATAATACTGTAATTACTAAAAATTTATTTATAGTTTTTTCATATATTTTTCTGTTGTAAAATATATTTTTATAATTTTTCTATCTCTTTTAGATCTAACCCTGTTAATTGTGATATCTCTTTCTTAGAAAAATTTTTCTTTTTCATTTCTTTAGCTATTTCTATCTTTTCTTCATTTTTTCCTTCTGTTTTTCCAAGATTAATTCCATATTTAACTCCATCTTCATAACCTTCACTTCTAATGGAATTTTCAATCTTTCTATTATCATCTTCTGCACTCATATATTCTCTAAATTCTGGTTCTTCATTTACTCTTTCTATCTCATTCATATACTTTGATACCACCTTATCTTTGATAGATAGTTTTCTTAATTCCTTTAATCCTAAATCTAGCATTAATAAATATTTATTTTTTTCTATCTCTTCTTGGTTCTTATTGTACCAAAAACTTTTATATTTTTCCATATTTATTTCATAGATTATTAAGTTCTTGACATACTTATTTCCTTTATCATCTTGAACTAAATATTTCCTGATATATTCTTCATTTTTAATATCATAACTCATGTTGATTTGAATTATTAATGTTTTCTCATTATACTCTTCTCCTACTAAGATATGGTGAGAATAGATATCACATATATAAGCCATATTTCTACTATTTAAATATTTAGGATTTTCAGTATTTACTTCTACTTGAATCTTTCCTATATCTGTTTCTAAATATAAATCCAGATGTTTTCTTTTTACCTTAATATTATCTACATTTCTTTCTAGATTTAGAAATCTTATTTTGTCTATTTTTACTTTTAAGATTGTTTCTAAGACCTTTTCTAAAATATCTTTATTTTCTTCTTTCATAAAGACTTCTTTAAAGGCTCTATCATATTTACATGTGTAAAACTTTTCCATTAAAATTCCTCCTTACTCTATTATTCGTAAGGAGGATGTTTTTTTCTTATATTTCTTTTATTATTTTTCAATTTCAATAATTGATTCTAACCATTTATCATTTTTAGGAATGCCAAATAAATCTGTTATAGTAGCAGCCAAATTTGCTAAACCAAAATCTCCTTTTTTTATTTTTATATTATCAATATTTTTACCATAAATGATAAAAGGAACTGGATTAGTAGTATGCGATGTCTTTGCTTCTTTCTTATTATTGGTCAATTGATACATTTCCTCAGCATTACCATGATCAGCTAACACTATTAAAATGCCATTAACTTTGTCAACTGCAGCCATTATTTTACCTAAATTATTATCAACCGCTTCAATACCCTTTATAGTTTGAATATAATTTCCAGTATGACCAACCATATCGCCATTTGGAAAATTTAGTCTTAAGAAATTATATTTTTTGGATAAAACTGCAGCTATAAATTTATTAGTAATTTCAAAAGATTTCATCTCAGGTTTTTGTTCAAATAAAGAAACATCATCACTATTTACTTCTTCATAGGTTTCTAATTCATCATTAAATTTTTCAATTCTATTTCCATTCCAAAAATATGTAACATGACCAAACTTTTGAGTTTCACTAATAGCATATTCTTTAATTTCATATTTATTTAATTCTTCTGTTAAAGTATTTGTAATTTCTGGAGGTTCAGTTAAATATCTTTTTGGTATTTTTAAATCTGAATCATATTCTAATATACCAGCATACATCACTTTGGGATATCTGATTCGATCAAATTTATCAAAATTTTCTTCATCAAAACAACGAGATAATTCTATAGCACGATCTCCTCTAAAGTTAAATAAAACAACACTATCTCCATCTTCAATTGTACCTACTGGAATATCATTATTACAAATTACAAATGGCTCTAAATCTTGATCTATAGCGTTTGTTTCATATCTTATTGTTTCAATTGCTTCTTTAGCAGTAGAAAATTTTCTGCCTATACCCAAGACATGAGTTTTCCAACCATCTTCAACCATATGCCAATTTGCTTCATAACGATCCATCGTAATTTTCATACGACCACCACCACTAGCAATCATAGCATCGAAAGTATTATCATTTAACTGATTCAATTTATTTTCTAATATATCAACATATTTTAAGGCACTTAATTTATCAACATCTCTTCCATCTAATAGAATATGAATTCTTACTCTTTTTATTTTATCTTTTTTTGCTTGATCTAAAAGAGCTAATAAATGATTAATATGTGAATGAACATTACCATCAGATAAAAGTCCAATAAAATGCATAGTATTGTTATCTTTACAATAATTTACTAAATCTTGCCAAGTTTTACTTTGAAAAATCTTTTTAGATTTAATAGCTTCATCAACTAATTTAGCTCCTTGAGAATATATTTGTCCACATCCCATGGCATTATGTCCTACTTCACTGTTTCCCATATCATTATCTGTGGGCATTCCTACAGCTAAACCATGAGCTTTTATAAAAGTATGTGGATATTTTTCTAACAACATATCTAAATTAGGCGTATTAGCATTCATAACGGCATTACCATAACTATTATTACTTATTCCTACTCCATCCATTATTACTAAAGCAACTTGTCTTTTATTCATATATTTCCCCATTTCATTTAACTATTTTCGCATAATTTTATTAGTGATTTATTACTATTATTTCCAATATAAATATTTTTATTTCCTATTAAAGAATTACATTTTACTAGCTTAACTTCGCCACTATAAATTAATGTACCACCATCATCTAATGAGTCTTCAAAAGTTAATGCCTCAATTACTTTTTCGATATTAGCAGGATTATTTTTTAAATAATCTTCTAAAATAATCTCTTCGTTATCAATCTTAATAGCTTTAACATCAAGACAATATAGGTAAATATTTCTATCATTATAAGTTGCAACAAGGCGAGGATTATCCATACAATTATCTCCGTTTTTTATATCATTATTAATATTTTTTTTACTAGAACAACCTGTTAATATTATTAAACTAATAATAAATAGAAAAGCCCACTTTTTCATAAAATACTCCTTATTTATTAAATAAAAATTTTAAACTTTATAACCAAACTCCGAAAATAATACCCGCCATAGCTAAAATAAGTCCAAAAACCCAGAATAGTTTTACAATGTCAGTCTCAATCCAACCTAGTTTTTCAAAATGATGATGTAATGGAGTCATTAAAAATAACTTACGATGAAAAACCTGAACCCAAAAGACTTGAATAATTACACTTAATGTTTCAATAACAAAAACTCCTGCTACAACTAACAAAGTCAATTCACGATGAGCTAATATAGCAATAGTTCCCATTACTCCACCTAGGGCTAAACTTCCTGTATCACCCATAAATATTTTAGCTGGATGAGTATTAAAAACAAGAAATCCTATAATACTTCCAACTAATATTAATGTAAATATTCCAATATCTTCAAATCCTACCATTAAAGAAATTAAACTAAAGGCCACAAATGCTATAGCTGATAATCCACCTGCTAATCCGTCTAATCCATCAGTTAGATTAACAGCATTAGAAGAACCCACTAATACTAATAAAATAAATAAACCATAAAGCCAGCCCATTTCTATATCAATATGCAAAGTTCCAACTACCCAAGAAGTTTGTCCTCCATTTTTCATATAAATATAGAAGAAACCGACAGCAATTAATACTTGTAAAAATAACTTTTGGTAAGTGGTTAAACCTTCATTTTCACCACGTTTTATTGATAAATAATCATCTAAAAATCCAATAAAGGCATATCCTATAAATACTAATAATACAATACCTAAATTTGAAGTATATGGTATTTTATCTGTAATTAATAATCCTAATGTCGTAACTACAGTTGGTATAATAAATATTAATCCACCAAAAGTTGGGGTACCCTCTTTTTTACGATGTGCTTCACCCACAAAAACACTAATTTTTTGACCAACCTTTAATTTCCTAAACACTGGTACTAAAAAAAGTCCTAAAACTGATGAAAATAAAAAACCTATCATTATAGCAAATATTGCTTTCGTAAGTAATAACATTTTTTTCACTCCGTTCTTCTTGCAATAGTATATCATAATTAATGAAATAATAGTCCAAAAAACCCAAACTTAGACAAAATTTTACAAGACAATTATTATTTTAAGTTAAATATGTGTTTATTAATTTACTGAAAGCTAATTCCCTATTTTTATCCAAAAGAATACCAAATTAAGTACTTTTTGATCCTAACATTAATCTAACTGTGCCCTTATCTTCTAGTTTTTCCTTTGCTTCTGGTGATTGTGATACAACATAATCTCCTTTACCAGAATATTCTATTTCAAAATTTATTAAAAGTTTTTTGGCATCATCTATTTTCATTCCCACAACATTCGGTACTTCATAAGTAATTTTATCTGTCCATTCTAAATCCTTAGCTAAACCACCAGGTTGTTTTTCAATTTTCAATATATCAATAATATCAAGTAAAATTCTTCTTGCGATAGGTGTTGTAGTATAACTAGATAGAAGGGCTGTATCTTTAGGATTATCAATAGCTAAATATAAAACTGCTTCTGGATCATTTGATGGTACAATAGCTACAAATGACATAATGTAATTATTAACCATGTATTTACCATCTTTTACTTTTTGGGCTGTTCCAGTTTTCCCTCCAATTCTATAACCATCAATATAAGCGGCTTTTCCACCACCTACAGCAACAACACTTTCTAATGCTTTACGCATTGTTGCCGAAGTAGAACTACTAATTGTTCTACGCACAAGATGTTTATATTTTTCATCAATAATATCATTAGTAATTGGTTCGTTAATTGATTTTAAAATATAGGGTTGATATAAATAGCCTCCATTAACTACCGAAGAAATAGCAGTTACTTGTTGTATCGGTGTAACACTAACTCCCTGTCCAAAGGCTGTCGTTGAAAGCTCAACATTGCCAACTTTATCTAAAGGAAAAATAATACCCTCGGCCTCACCAGTTAAATCTACCTTAGTTTTTTTGCCAAAACCAAATTTATCAATGTAAGAAAATAATCTTTCTTTGCCAAGTAACTGACCTAATTTTACAAATCCTGGGTTCCTCGATTGTCAGCAAGAGATACTAAATTATATCACAAAAAAAGAAGTAGTTTTCTACTTCTTTAAAAGTGTCTTGAACTACCTCCTCCACCTGAGGAACCACCTCCACCAAATGAGCCTCCTCTAAATGAACTTCCAGATGATCCACTACTATATGAACTAATTCCATTTCCTAATGACCCAGAAAATTTTTTAGCATTTAGTAAGCCAAAAATTAATCCTATTACTCCACTACCAATTAGTAATAAATTATAATTATGAATAATTGAATAAAACTCAACATAGCCCATAATACAAGGTACTACAACAAATATTAAAATTGTTATTAAGGAAAAAATTTCTTTTTTTTCTTTTACTTTTATATGTAAAAATATTATTAAGTGTAAAACCAATAGCATATGAAGGCATCAATCCAGCAGTCAGAAGTAAGAAAATAAAAGGTAAATTAGAAATTATATTTTCTATATTAGTGACATTCATAATTTCAATATCAGATGCATCTATATTATAATATTCACATACTTTTTTATAAAAGGCCGAATAACCATTTTTTATCCCTTCATCCCATTTATTTTCTTTTAAATATGGAATTATATAGTCATCTTGATATCTTCCTGTTAAACCATCTGTTAAGACTCCTTCTAAACCATAACCTACTTCTACTCTAAATTGTCTTTCTTCTAAAGCTAATAACAATAATAACCCATTATTTTCTTTTTCATCACCAATTTTAAAATTTCTAAATAAATCAGTAGCGTAAGACTCTAAATCTTTTCCTTCTAAATTTTTTACTGTAACAACAACTATTTGAGCTTTTGTTTGTTGTGCTAATGACTTTGAATGATTAATAATATAATCTTCTGTTTCTTCATTTAAAATATCAGCATAATCATTGACATAAAATTCTTCACTTGGTTTTACTAATGCCAAAGCATTATCTATAGAAATTAATAATACTATTAGTAAAATAATATTAAAAATAACACTTTTTTTCATTAAATCACCCCTATTATTAGTGAAAATTTACTATTAATCAAATACAACTTCTGGTACTTCTTTTTTATTTTCTTCGACACCAAAATAATCGACATCATCAAAATCAAATACTTCTGCAATTAAATTACCTGGAAACATCTTTATTTTCTTATTATACTCTTTTGCAGTATTATTATAATCTCTTCTAGCTGTAGCAATTCTATTTTCTGTACCTGCTAACTCATCTTGTAAATTAATAAAGTTTTCACTAGCTTTTAAATCAGGATAAGCTTCAGCTATAACTATAATATTATCAATTGCACTACTTAATTGTTCATTTGCATAAGATTTTTCTTCTACATCGTCAGCTTGTAGTAATTTTTCTCTAGCTTGAGTAACCTTATTAATTGCTTCATCTTCATGTTGTACATATCCTTTAACTGTGTTAACTAAATTTGGAACTAAATCAGCTCTTCTTTCTAATTGTACATCTATATTAGAAAAGGCGTTTATAACTTCTTCTCTAATACTAACTAATTTATTATAACTTACTACTATCCATACACCAATTAATACTAATACTCCTACTATTCCTAAAATTATACCTTTTTTCATAACAATCCTCCTACTATTATTTTACCATAATTATATCTTATTATAAAGAATAAAATATATCATATTAAAAAGATGTTAAATGAAAAAGTAAATTGCGTTTAAAGATAAAGAAGTGAAATTTAGTCTTTCATAAAATTTAGTCAAGGACGA
>CANRKG010000039.1 GCA_947631155.1 uncultured Bacilli bacterium | reverse complement strand
CCAAATGGTAGCTGCCAGTGTCAAGCCTTACAGGCTTTAGAGAAAAACCACCCTTTTTAAGGGTGGATTTTTACTTTTCTAAGTTTTATGAAGCCTAAATAGTAAGTAATAATTTTTTTCTTACAATTTTAGGTAATAATTAGGTATTAAAATTTTATTTTTTTATAAAAATATATTTTCAATATAAAAGTTTAAATAATTTTGTTATAATAAAAATGTAAAGGGAGGTTTGTAATGTTAGAAAAAGATTTTAAAGATATAGTTTTAAATATTAAAAATGAAATAAAAACAAGTCAAACTAAAACAATGATTGAAGTAAACAAAAATTTAATCACGCTTTACTTTAAACTTGGAAAAATTCTTTCAGAAAATAGTAAATATGGTAAAAGTTTTATTAAAAATGTTTCTACAGAATTAAAATTAGAATTTCCTAATATGAAAGGATTTTCTGAAAGAAATCTAAATTATATGAAATTATTTTACGAGGAATATAGAGATGATGAAAATTTGCAACAGCTTGTTGCAAATTTGCCTTGGGGTCATAATTTATTATTGATGGAGAAATTTAAAGATAAGAAAATTCGAAAATTGTATGCTCAAGCGACGGTAGAAAATGGTTGGAGTAGAAATGTATTATCCTTTCAAATAGATGGACAATATCATTTAAGAGTAGGAAATAGTGCTAACAATTTTAATAATACCTTACCTAATCCTAACAGTGATTTAGTAAATAATGTAATAAAAGATCCATACATATTTGATTTTATAACTTTAAAAGATGGATATAAAGAAAAAGAATTAGAAACAGCTATGATAAATAAAATTCGAGATGTTCTTTTGGAATTAGGAAATGGATTTAGTTTTGTTGGTAATCAGTATAAATTAACTGTTGGAAATGATGATTACTATATTGATTTACTTTTCTATCATTTAAAGCTAAGGTGTTATATTGTCGTAGAGTTAAAAGCAAATAGCTTCAAACCAGAATATGCTGGGAAAATGAATTTTTATCTTAATGCTGTAAACGACATGCTGAAAAGTGAATTTGATAATCCATCAATTGGACTTATACTTTGTCAAGAGAAAGATAAATTGACTGCTCAATATTCATTAAAGGGAATAGAACAACCGATAGGAGTAAGTTCTTATGAAATAGCAAAGTTTTTACCTGAAGATATATTAAGAGAGCTTCCTACTGAAGAAGATATAAATCTTCATATTGATATAGAAGAATAAAATTTTAGGTAATAATTAGATATTAAAATTATAGATTTTTAATAAATTGTTTTAATTTTTTCTAATTTAAAATAAACAAAAAAGAACGAAAAATAAAGAGAAAAGTGAAATTTTAAACAAAAAAGATTTGAAAAAATTTCGCCCCCTGAAGAGTCAGTTAAAGCCGGCTCATTTTTGTTTGAACTTTTAAGTATTTAAATTTATTTACTGATGTTTAAGTTTATTTGTGTTTATATAATTTGAATTGAGTATATTATGTTATAATATTTGTAGGTGATATTATGCTTGATTTTAATAAAATAAAATATAATCGAATATCTTTTGAAGATACTAGTAATAACATTAATGCTTTAATAGTTCAGTTGAAAGAAAGCTCAAATTATGAACAGTTTTTAGGAATTTGTAAAAAAGTAATTTTTATTCAAAATCATATTGAAGAAATGTGTGATTATGCAGATATAAGGAATATGAGAAATTTAAATGATAATTTTTTTAAAAAAGAAATGGATTATTGGAATGAATATAAACCTAAATTTGATGTTTTGTTTGTTCCATTTTATCAAATAATAATGGAATCAAAATATAAGAAGAAATTAAGCAAAGTAATGCCCACTAACTTTTTTTATACAATAGAATTTCAAACGAAAATTACATCCGAAGATATAATAGAATTACAACAAAAAGAAAATCAATTAAAAACTTGTTATAGGGAACTAAATAGAAGTAAAATAATGTTTGATGGTGAAGAACAAACTATTGGAAAGATATCTGGTTATTTTTCGAATAAAGATCAAAATATAAGAAAAAAAGCTCATGATGCTATTAATGATTATTATTACTCTAAACAAAAAGAGTATGATAATATACTTTATGAACTAGTTAATGTTAGAAATGAACAAGCTAAAAAATTAGGATTTAAAAATTATGTAGCTTATAGTTTGTTTAAACATCGAAGATTTGGTTATGATTATAAAAATATAAATCAATTTAGACATAATATTATTAAATACATTATTCCATTATGTGATAAAATAACAAACTGGCAGAAGCAAGAGCTTGGAATTAATGAATTAAAATATTATGATACTATTTATTTCTCTGAAATGCCAAATTTACGATTTAAAGGCGAAGAATTATTAAATGAAATATCAAATGTGTTCAGTAGTATTGATGCTGAATTAGGAAATTTTTATAAAAATATATTAAATCATGGTTATATAGATTTAAGCCATCGTGATGATAAAGTTAACTTTGCTATTACCAATTATTTAGTAGAAACAGGCTTACCAGTGATAACAGGTAATTTTAAAGACAATTACCTAGATGTATCTACTGTAACTCATGAAGTTGGACATGCTTTTCAAAAATATTGTTCAAGTTTTTTAGATAAAAAATATATTGTTTCATCATTACTTAAATATCCTACTATGGAAATAGCTGAAATGTTTTCTTACGCTATGGAATTAATATCAATCGAGCATTTAAGAAATTTATTTAATGCTGATGATTATAAAAAATTTTCCGTTTCTAAATTATATAATCTTATTAGCATGATGCCTTATATCTGTTTAGTTGATGAATTTCAAGAAAAAATTTATTCTAAAGAAAATTTAAAAGTAGATGACATTAGAAAAATATGGTTAGAATTAGTAAAAAAATATCATCTTGAAAAATCTAATTCAGGTCATATTAATTTGGATACAGGGGGATATTTTTACAGACAATCTCATATTTATACAGATCCATTTTACTATATTGATTATGCACTTTCTTATTTTGGTGCAATTGCCTTATGGACTTCTTGTTCTAATGATTTAAATCTTTTTAAAGATATTGCCCAAGTGGCATCATATTATCCTTTTAATAAACTTATTGAAAAATATCATTTACCAAATCCATTTAACGAGGTTATAGTTCAAGATATATCAACAAAATTAGAAAAAAGATTAATTTTAATGAAAAAAGAAATTAAATAAAATTAAGAAAAAGGTAGTTGAAAACAAATTCCAACTACCTTTTCAACTACCAAAATTTTAAAAGATTTAAAATAAAGGTAGAAGTATTTAAATAAACGTAGAAGTGCGTGAATACTAACCTTCCCCTGAAGCTAGGTCTTTCGACCTAGCATTTTTGTTTATAAAGATTTGTAAGATTTTTTGATTTTTATCAAATAAAGCTATCAATTACTAAAAACAATAATATAATAAGAAAAGTATGTTATAATTATATTATATTAGGTTTAAAATATAAAGAATCTAAACGATTTAAGTATGATATTTTTGATTTGAATGATCAAAAGGATTATTGCAATAGGTGTTGATCCAAAATATTATAATAATGTACCATTTTCTGGTAAAAGATATGGGTATGATGAATATAAATTTGATAAAAAATAATAGATTTATTTGTTAAATATAATAAGCCAATTTTAGGCATATGTGGTGGAATGCAAGCATTAGAGTATGCAGTTGGTATGATATTTATATGAAAATAAATGAAATAAATTTAGGAGTAATAAATGAAACAATATTTTTATAAAAAAGAATACAAATATATGTATTTAAGTATATTTTTTTACAACTTTGCAAATGCACTAAGCGAAACTTTTGGAACAGTTATGCTTTACAAAGCTGGTTTGCCAATATACTTAATTTTATTAATATATGGTATAAGATTTCTTATCACAGGAATTATAACACCATTATTCGTAACAATATCAAATAAGATTGGTGTTGCAAAATGTATATTAATTTCAAATCTATTTAGCATTGCAAATTCTTATTTTATGCTAAATAGTAAAAGTTTATACTCTAATATTATAATTTTTGTATTAGCAATGGGATTAATGGGACTTTCTAATCCATCGTCTGATTCATTGTCTAGTAAATATGTAGAAAGTGAACATAGAGGTAGATTTAATAGTTTATATTTTATAAGTAAAATTTTAGGAACCGTTTTTGCTAGTTGCTTTGTTGCTTGGGGAGTAATAAGTAACAATACAATAGTTTTATTTAGTATAATTACAATTTTCTTTATACTACAATATATCACAATTTTAAAAATTGATTATAAACCTGAAAAGAAGTCTAGTACATTTAAAGCTAGTATTAAATATTTAATACATAGTAAGAGTAAATATAAAATTATATATGCATTAAGAACTAATCATATAATAGAGAGATTATTTGTACCAATGTATTTATATATTTTATTACAAGATTTTAAAGCATTTTCAACTGTAATTGTAATATCTTTAGTATTTCAAATTATTACAATTACTTTAATAGGAAAATATGCTGATAAGAATATAAAGAAATCAAATGATTTAGTATCTATGATAAGAGTAGTTATAACAGCAGTTTATCTATTTGCAAAAGATAAATTCATTGTTTCTATTAATAAAACTGTTAGTGATAATTTAGAAAAAGTTTATGAAACATCAATACAAACATCAATACAAAATATCATTAAAGAGTCAAAAGAAGATTGTGATTTACTATCAACAGTGGGACAAATGAGTTTATGTTTTACAGAAGTTATTATATTTATAATACTTTCAGTTATTAGTATTTTTGTAAAAGAGAAAATATTTGTCATTATATTCATTTTATCAATATTATCTACTATTCTTGTAAATGTAGAGATAAAAAGTAACATAACGAATAAAAGGTTATAGGAGTTAGAAAGATTCCATTCCTAAGCTTTATCCTTTTATTTTATAAATGACAGATTAGAATATGTCTTATGTACACTTAATAAAGAAGAAATATAGAAATTAGAAAAATATAATTTTAATGACAAAATATTGAATTAGCAAAGAAATTTATAAAATTGAATAAAATAAAAATGTTATTCAAAGAGTAGAGACTTATAAGATACAAGATGGAAAATTATTATTAGTTGAATTTGAATATTTAAACCCTAATTTATAAGACTTTGATACATTATTAAATTGGTACGAACTGATATTTAGATTTCCCCCTGGAGAGAGAGCAAAAGCTTTCTCATTTTTGTTTTTTTTATATTTTATAAGGTTTTAAAAATAAAATTTAAGATTTTAAATGAAATTTTAGGTAAGATTTAGTAATAAAATTTTATTTAAAAAGAACAATTTAATTTATTTAATAGTAAAAACATATAAAAAATGGTATAATTTGTATATAGAAAAATAAACAATACTATGATGAAGAGGAGACAATTATTATGGAAATAAGTAAAATAAAAAAAGCTTTGATAGAACAAAAAAATATGAATTTGTCTGGTAATCTATATCATAAAACTCAATTAGATTTTGCATATAATACTAATCACATTGAAGGTTCCACAATAACACCCGATGAAACAGCAAGCATTTATGATACAGGAACAATTTTAACCAGTAGTGACAAAGTTATAGTATTAAAAGATGCCACGGAAACGAAAAATCATTTCACTTTATTTAAATATATGTTGGATACTATTGATGATAAGCTTTCTGAAGATATGATAAAGAAATTCCATTTCATTTTAAAAGATGGAACCATAACTGATAGTGAAAAAGAATGGTTTAATGTTGGAGAATATAAAAAGAAGAAAAATTTTATTGGAAATATTGTAACATCTTCACCAAGTAATGTAGCAAGTGATATGAAGAATTTATTAGAGTGGTATGATAAAATAACTAAAAAAACTATCAAAGATATTATTGAGTTCCATGTTAGATTTGAGAGTATTCATCCATTTCAAGATGGAAATGGTCGTATAGGAAGAATGATAATGTTTAGAGAATGCCTATATAATGATATAATGCCGTTTTTTATTGAAGATAGAAATAAGGATTTTTATCTAAGGGGTATTAAAGAATATCAAACAAATGGTGAAAAAAGTTACTTAATAGATACTTGTTTAAATAGTCAAGATAATTATGAAAAAATGGTTAATTACTTTTTAGAAGATAATGAGTAATAAATTTTTAGTAAATGTGAGGAGTTGATAAAATTGACTATTGTAGAACTTATAAAAGAAGAATTATTAAAAAGGTGCAACGAATCAAAAGATAGTGATGGATTTGATTTTTGGGAGAATCACATTAAATATGTTGTGGATAATGCCGTTGCTTTAGCAAAAAAATATGGTGCAGATGTTGAAATAGTTGAATTAGGTGCATTATTACATGATATAGCTATGCCATCTAATATTGGACCACGAGAAGAACATCATATCTATGGTTCAAAAATAGCAGAGGAATTATTAACAAAATATAATTATCCACAAGATAAAATAGAGAGAGTAAAGAGATGTGTTTTAAATCATAGAGGAAGTCAGGATTTACCTAGAAATACAATTGAAGAGGAAATAATTGCAGATGCTGATGTGATAGCACATTTTGATTCAATACCAACATTATTTAGTTTGGCTTTCAAAGAACTTAATCTTAGTTTAAATGAGGGTACAGAATTTGTTAAAAAGAAATTGGAGAGAGATTATAATAAATTAAGTGATAGAACTAGAAATTTGTTAGAAGAAAGATATAGTAACATAAGAAAAGTATTGTTTAATGAACAACATATGGATAGAAATTTTGCAGAACAATGGTTAAATAATTTAAAAGAATATTGGTTTAATAAAGATATAGATAGTGCAGTATCTTTATTTAAAAAAACAATATTTTATCAAGAAACTCCTTTTATGAAACCCTATACCACTTTAGAAGAAATAAATCAGGAATGGCAACATATAAAAAATGAAAATATACAAAATATAGAAATTAAAGTATTAGCAATAGACGGTTATACTATTATTGCTCAATGGCTTTTAAAACAAAATGATAAAGATTATGATGGAATTTATGAAATCAAATTTAATGATAATAATGAGTGTATTTATTTTAAAAGTTGGGAAATGATCAAAGAAGATGAATAAGAAATATTTAATAATAATAGTTTTATGCTTAATTGTTTCAGTTATTTCAGGTATCATTTCCAATGACTTAATTATTGGAGGAACAATCTTATTAACTGGACTGCTTTGCGCTTATTTTGCTAGTGAAGGTAAAAAAATAAATTATATATTTGGTTTAATAAATTATTTATTGATGGGATACGTTGCATTTAAAAATAATTTATTTGGTATTTTCATCTTTTACATATTTATTTTTTCACCACTTCAAGTTAATGGATTTATCAATTGGAATAAGAACTTAAATGTTGATAAGAATGTTAAGATTAGAGAATTTACATTAAAAAACTCTATTATAATAACTTTATCCTGTATTTTTGGAAGTATTGTTTTAGGCTATTTATTAACTTTAATACCTACTCAAAGATTAGCTTTTATGGATGCTACTTCAAATTGTATAAATCTTTGTGGTGTAATCTTGATGATGTTAAGATTTAAAGAATCATGGTGGTTGTGGTTAATTAATAATACTATAGATTTAATAATTTGGATTATAACAGTAATAAATGGAGGAAGTGGATCATTAATGATGTTACTTGTTTCTATTGGATATCTATTAATAAATATCTATGGTGTTATAAGATGGAATATTGAAGCTAAGAAAAATCAAAAAACTGGAGATCACTTAAATGAAAATTATAAAAAGTAATGATGCTAGAAAAGGTGCTAATAGTGATAAGTGTAAAACATTAGAATATTCATTTAATGATAAAGATATTGATTTAGGAATAGCAACTATAACAGGAAGATATCCAGAAAGCGGCTTTTGTGTAAATGTTATCAGTAAAGAATTAATTTATGTTCTTGATGGAAATGGAATATTATATTTTGAAAATAATTGTATTGAGTTTGAAAAGGAGATTCTATTTTAATAGATTCAAAAGAAAAATATTATTGGGATACAGAATATTGTATAGTATCTATGTCTTGTACTCCTGCTTGGAATGAGAGGCAACATAAATTAATTAAATAAAAAAAGCGATAATATGACAGCTGTTTAATCTACCATTTAAGGGAGTCGAAAGGTTCCATTTTTTTTGGAAAAACTTTATTTAAAAGTTCTACCAAAAGTAGAGTGTTAATTGAAGAAAATAAGTAATTTTATTGTATAATGTAATTGTGAGGTGAGTTTAGATGGAAAATATTGATTTTGGTAATTATTTATTTCAACTTAGAAAAGAAAATAATTTAACTCAAAAGTTTGTTGCCTATCAACTAGATGTAAGTGATAAGGCAGTTAGTAAATGGGAGATGGGAAAATCAAAACCAGATTTAGACAAATTAAAATTATTATCGACATTATATAATGTTCCTTTAAATGAATTATTGGATAATCAAGAAAAAAATAGAAAAGTTAAAATTAGCAAAATTGTTTTAACAGGTGGACCATGTGCTGGTAAAACTACTGCGTTAACTTGGATTAATAATTATTTTTCTAAAAGAGGTTATACTATATTATTTGTACCTGAAACAGCTACTGAATTAATTACAAATGGTGTAGCGCCTTGGACTTGTGAAACAAATTATGATTATCAAAGATTTCAAATTAGATTACAAAAAATAAAAGAGCAAATATTCGATGATGCTGCTAAAAAAATGAAAAATGATAAAATACTTATTGTATGTGATCGTGGAATTTTAGATAATAAAGCATACATGAAAGATGTTGAATTTAAAAGAGTATTGAATGAATTTGGAACTAGTGAAACACAGGAAAGAGATTCTTATGATGCAATATTTCATCTTGTAAGTGCTGCTAAGGGAAAAGAAAATTTATATACTTTAGCTAATAATATAGCAAGGACCGAAACCATAGAAGAGGCAAGAGAACTTGATAACAAAATTATCTCTGCATGGACAGGGCATCCACATTTTAGAATAATAGATAATAGTACAGAATTTGAAGAAAAACTAGAAAGGTTATTAAAAGAAATCACTTCATTTTTAGGTGAACCAGAACCTTTTGAAATTGAAAGAAAATTCTTAATCTATTATCCAAACATCAAAGAATTAGAAAACATGCCAAATTGTACTAAAGTTGATATTTC
>CANRKG010000038.1 GCA_947631155.1 uncultured Bacilli bacterium | reverse complement strand
GATAAGGTGGTATCAAAGTATATGAGTGAGATAGAAAGAGTAAATGAAGAACCAGAATTTAGAGAATATATGAGTGCAGAAGAAGATAATAGAAAGATTGAAAACTCCATTAGAAGTGAAGGTTATGAAGATGGAGTTAAATATGGACTTAACAAAGGTATAGAGCAAGGTAAAAAAGAAGGCCATAAACAGGGAAAAAAAGAAGGTATAGAAGAAATAGTTAAAAAAATGATGAAGCAAAATTATTCAAAAGAAGAGATTAAAAATATTACAGGAATAGATTTGAAAGATGAGTAATTAGGAGTTCTACATTAGGATAAAGTATAAAAACTTGACAAAACAACATAATATATAATATAATTTAGCTATCGACTGCGATGGAGAAAAGTAAATTAATGATTATTTTAAGCGAGTTAGGAATTGGTGTAAGCCTAACAATATAGTTAATTGAAGAACACTCTGGAGTTGCTTACCGAAAAGAATTTATTCTTAGTAGACTAAGCCGGTGGTATATCGTTAAAAATACAAAACTTGTTAGAGTTGATAAAGAGATTATAATTTTTTATAATAAATTGGGTGGCACCGCGGAACGTCAGTTTTCGTCCCATAATTGGGATGGACTGACGTTTTTGTATGGAAGGAGATAGGTTATGATTGCAAAAGAAAAATTAAAAGATTACGCTCATAAATTAATGTTTGATATGGACGACGATGAATATCAAACATTACAAGAGGAATTTGAAATTATTTTGAAACAGATGGATGTAATTAGTAAAATACCTAATATTTCAGAGGTTAATCCTATGACCTTTCCTTTTAGGGTAGATGAAGAAAGGTTTTTAAGAGAAGATGAAGTAGGAGATTACTTAACTGTTGGAGAAGTATTAGCTAATTCTAAACATCAAGTTAATGATCAAGTTAAAGTTCCAAAGGTGGTGGAAGAATGATAGAAGAATTAAGAGAAAAATTAGATAATGCTGAAGTAACTAGTGAAGAATTATTTAATGAGTCTTTAAAAAAAGCTCATCAGTATCAAGATGAATATAATTCTTTTGTGACAATTATTGATCAATATAAAATAAAAAAAAGAGCTGATAGTATTTTAACAGGAATTCCTTACGCCTTAAAGGATAACTTTTCAACTTCAGGTATTTTAACTACGGCCTCATCTAATATTTTAAAGGATTATGTACCAGTTTATGATGCTACTGTTTATAAAAAGTTAAAACAAGCTGGAGCTGTTTTAGTTGGAAAAACAGTTTTAGATGAATTAGCAATGGGAGGAACAGGTACTACAGCTGCAACAGGATTAGTTAGAAATCCCTGGGATAAAGAGAGATTAATTGGAGGATCATCTGCAGGGTCTGCAGCTGCAGTTGCTTTAGGAATTGTACCATTCGCAATTGGTTCTGATACTGGAGATTCAATTAGAAAACCAGCTAGTTATGGAGGTGTTGTAGGTTACAAACCAACCTATGGACGTATCTCTCGATATGGACTATTTGCTTTTGCATCAAGTCTTGATCATGTAGGTGTATTTACAAGATGTGTTAAAGATGCCGCTATCGTAACAGATATAATTAAAGGACAAGATTCTCATGATATGACATCTTTAAAAGATGATAATAAAACTTATGCTAAAGAAGTAGATAATGATATTAAAGGTAGAAAATTATTCTATATTAAAGAAATTTGCAATTTAGATAATTATAAAGATAGTAATGATAAAGAATTAATAGAGACTTTAACACGTTTTAATGAATTATTAGATAAATGTAAAGACCAAGGCTTTATAATAGAAGAAGTATCAATAGATAAACAATTATTAGAAGCAATTTACCCAACTTATATGACCATAAGTTGTGCTGAAGCTACAAGTAATAATGCTAATTTAACAGGAATTCAATTTGGACCTAGAGGTCAAGGTAATTCCATTGATGAGATAATCTTTGATGCCAGAACTAAAGGTTTTTCTGAATTAATTAAAAGAAGATTTATTTTAGGAAGTTATATTTTACAAAAAGAAAACCAAGAAAAATTATATTTAAATGCTTGTCGTATTAGACGTCTAATAGTAGATAAGATTACTGAACTTTTTAAAGAATATGACGGAATGATTTTACCAGCTAGTGGTAGTGGTGCCCCTAAGTTTGATGATTCTTCAGAAAAATTATCAGATCGTTATTTAATACTAGAAAATCATATGGCAATAGGTAATTTTGGAGGATTTCCTTCTATAACAATTCCATATTGCTTTGTTAATAATATGCCAGTAGGAGTTAATATTACAGGTAGAATTATGGAAGATGATGTTGTTTTAAATATAGCTAATAAAATAGAAGAGTTAACTGGATTAAAAGGAATTAAGGCAGGTGATACGCATGTATAAAGCAGTGATAGGACTGGAAGTTCATTGTGAACTAGATACTAATTCCAAGAATTTTTCAGCTTCACCAAATACTTTTACAGAAATTCCTAATATTAATGTTTCAACAGTAGATTTAGGCTTACCAGGAATTTTACCGTATCCTAATAAAGAGGCAGTAAAAAAAGCTTTAAAAACAGCAATGGCTCTACATTGTACTAATCCAGATGAAGTAGTCTTTGATCGTAAAAATTATTTTTATCCAGATCTTCCAAAAGGTTATCAAATAACTCAGGTAACTAAACCAATGGGTATTAATGGTTATTTAGATATTTTAGTTAATGGTGAAAAAAAACGTGTTTTAATTCATCAATTACACCTAGAAGAAGATACAGCATCTTTAGACCATTTTAATAATTATTCTTTAATTGATTATAATAGAAGTGGGATACCATTAATCGAAATAGTAACCGAACCATGTATTGAAAATGCCGATCAAGCCATAACCTTTTTAGAGGATTTACGTGACGTGTTTCTATTTTTAGGAGTAAGTGAAGCAAGAAGTAATTATGGACAAATGCGATGTGATGTTAATATTTCTGTTATGAAAGATACAGATAAGGAATTAGGAACTAAAGTCGAAATGAAAAACATTAATGCTTTTACTAATGTTCGTGCTGCGATAGAATATGAGATTAAAAGACAAACTGAATTATTAGAATCAGGTGGTAAAGTAGTTCAAGAAACAAGACGAATCGCAGAAGATGGAAAAACTTATTCAATGCGTGAAAAAGTAGATGCAGTAGACTATAAGTATTTTGTTGAACCAAATATTCCACCAGTTAAATTAAGTGATGAGTTTTATCAAAAACTTAGAGAAGAAATACCAGAATTAAAATTAGAAAGATATGAAAAATATATAAATGAATATCATTTATCAGAATATGATTCAGGAGTTTTATCTAGTAAAAAAGATATTAGTGATTACTTTGAAGAAGTCTTATCCTATGGTTCAGATATTGAACTTACTGTTAATTTTGTAACATCTGCAATTCTTTCCACGATTAAGAAATTAGAAATTGATATAAAAGATTTATTCATTACACCTAAGATGTTAAGTGGTATTGTTGATAAAGTAAAAAATAAAGACATATCATTAGATCATGGTAAAAAAATATTATATCAAGCAATTGAACAGAAAATAGATCCAAATGAAATTATTAAAAAACAAAATCTTCGTCAGATTAATGATAAAGATCAATTACTTAACTTAATATGTGAAGTTATGGATGAAAATAAAGAGCAAGTGCGACAATATATTGAAGAAGGAAATACTTATGTATATAATTTCTTTATTGGTAAAGTAATGCAAAAGTCTAATCGTCAAGCTAATCCAAATGTATCTTTGGAAATTATAAAAGAGGAACTTGAAAGGAGAAAAGAAAGTGAAAACAAATAAATATAGAACTCACAAATGTGGGGAATTAACAGAAAAGGAAATTGGAAATATTGTTAGAGTAGCTGGTTTTGTAGAAAATATTAGAGATCATGGAGGAGTTATTTTTGTTGATATTAGAGATGACTCAGGAGTTATTCAAGTAGTAAGTAACGATGATTCTATCTTTGATGGAATTACACGTGAATCTAGTATCACAATTGAAGGTAGCATTAGAAAAAGAGCAGAAGAAGACTATAATGATAAAATTTCAACTGGAACCATTGAATTATTAGTTGAATCTTTAGAAGTTTTAGGTAAAAGTTTAAATGTGTTACCTTTTGAAGTTATTACTTCACGTGAAGTAGCAGAAGATGTTAGATTAAAATATAGGTATCTAGATTTAAGAAATTCAAAAGTAAAGGATAATATTATTTTTAGAACCAAAGTAATTGATTATCTAAGAAAGATTATGAAAGAAGAAAATTTTTTAGAAATTCAAACACCTATTTTAACTGCTTCATCACCTGAAGGTGCTAGAGACTTTATTGTTCCTTCACGTAAGTATCATGGAAAATTTTATGCGTTACCTCAAGCTCCACAACAGTTTAAACAATTGTTAATGTGTAGTGGTTTTGATAAATATTTTCAAATTGCACCATGTTTTAGAGATGAAGATGCGAGAAGTGATCGTATTTATGGAGAGTTTTATCAACTTGACTTAGAAATGGCGTTTGTAGAAGAAAATGATGTTTTAGAAATAGGAGAAAAAATTTTTTATAAAACTTTTAAAGAATTTGCTAAAGATAAAAAAGTTACTGAAACACCATTTCCAAGATTAACTTATAAAGAAGCAATGGAACGCTTTGGAACTGATAAGCCAGATTTAAGAAATCCACTAGAACTTATTGATTTAACAGATGTATTTGAAGAAACAACTTTTCGTCCATTTAGAGGAGTTCCTGTTAAAGGTATTGTTGTAAATGATATTGCTTCAAAACCTAATTCTTGGTTTAATGAGTTAGTAGATTATGCAAGTAGTATTGGAATGCCAGGAATTGGTTATTTTAAAGTTAATGAAGATATGTCTTTTGCTGGACCAATTGATAAATTTTTATCAGAATATGAACGCGATGATTTAATTGATGTTGGTAACTTAAAACCAGGAGATGTTATTTTCTTTATTGCTGATAAAAGTAATGCTTATAAATATGCTGGTTTAATTCGTGACGAACTAGGTCGTAAGCTAGAACTAATTGATGAAAATGAATTTAGTTTCTGTATTATAAATGACTTTCCTATGTATGAATGGAGTGAGGAAGAAGAAAAATATATCTTTACTCATAATCCATTTAGTATGCCAAAAGGTGGTATGGATAGTTTTAATGGTAAAATCGAAGATATTGTTGCATATCAATTTGACTTTGTCTGTAATGGTATTGAAATGGCTAGTGGTGCTGTTCGTAATCACGATTTGGAAATTATGAAAAAAGCTTTTGCAATAGCAGGATATGAAGAAGAAGAAATTCAAAATAGATTTAAAGCTTTATATGAAGCATTCAAATATGGAGCACCTCCACATGCAGGAATGGCTCCGGGAATTGATAGAATGTTAATGTTATTGTTAGGAGAAAATAATATTCGTGAAACAATAGCTTTTCCTATGAATGCTAGTGGTTCAGATCCACTTATGAATTCTCCTTCAGAAGTTAGCGAACTACAATTAAGAGAAGCTCATATAAAAATTAGATAATGAATAAGCCTATAATAAAGTTTATTTGATTTCATACAACTCAAAGTGTTTAAAAAGCTGAAAGATATATCAGGATTTGAAAGACAAAATATTGTGGAGATATCATAATTCATGTTAATAAAATAATAGATAGAAAACTATGACCAGATTTAATCATTTGAACTTAGAATATTTACTTGTAAAATAATTGCTCAGGAAACTAGTACAGATTTTATAGTATATAAAAATCTATTAAATAACAATCAAAAATTATATGGTTTTAGATTAGAAAATATAAAAATTAAATCAATCGAAATAAACGAACAAAATTAAGTTTATGGGATTATAGTAATTAAATGTTTTAAAGGGTGTAGATTAGTTTATGGAAAAGATTTCAGTTATAGTACCATGTTATAATGAAGAAGAATCACTACCATTGTTTTATGAAGAAATTAATAATATTTCAAAAAAAATGAATAAAATAAAATTTGAGTTTTTATTTATTGATGATGGTAGTAGTGATAAAACACTTTCAATTTGTAAAAAATTAACTAAAAAAGATTCAAGAGTACGATATATTTCATTTTCTCGTAATTTTGGTAAGGAAGCGGCAATTTATGCAGGTTTAGAGAATGCTATAGGAGATTATATTGCTGTTATGGACGCTGATTTACAAGATCCGCCTAAATTATTAATAGAAATGTATAATTATATTAAAAATGAAGGATATGATTGTGTTGCAACTAGAAGAGTTAATCGTAAAGGAGAACCACTCATTCGTAGCTTTTTTGCTAGATGTTTCTATAAAATTATAAATAAGATGAGTAAAATTGAAATGGTTGATGGTGCAAGAGATTTTAGATTAATGAAACGTGAAATGGTTAATGCTGTTATTTCTATGAAAGAATATAATAGATATTCTAAAGGTTTATTCAGTTTTGTAGGATTTAATACAAAATGGATAGAATATGAAAATATAGAAAGAGTTGCTGGAAAAACTAAATGGAGCTTTTGGAAATTATTGCTTTATGGTTTTGATGGAATAGTTGATTTTACTACTTCACCTTTGATGATTGCAACAATTATAGGAGTATTATTTTGTATTCTTTCATTTATAGCAATTATAGTAATAATAATTAGAACTTTAATCTGGTCTGATCCTACTTCTGGATGGCCTTCTATGATTTGTATTATGTTCTTTTTAAGTGGTATTCAATTATTTTGTATAGGAATCATAGGATTATATTTATCAAAAACATATTTAGAAACAAAGGCTAGACCAATTTATATAATAAAAGAAACCGAAAAAAATAAATAAAATATGGAGTAGTTATGAAAAAGGAAAATATCAAATATTATATATTAATTATATTCTTTTGTCTTATTCTATTTTTAAGTCCAATTTCTGGTGATGATTGGTCTAATTATTTAGAAGGAAGTCTAGGAATTAAGCATATGTTTACTCAAGCGATTGGAATGTATTTTGATTGGGAAAGTAGAATAGTTAGTAGAATTTTAATTAATTTTCTTACTTTTTATAAGCCTATTTGGAATATTTTGAATTCAGTATTAATTGTAGGAATTATTTATTTTATTATGAAAATAATAAAACCAAAGAATAAGAAATTGATATTTTTACTATCTCTATTAGTTATCTTAGGTATGAATATTTTTACCTTTTCTCAAGTTGTTGTTTGGATTGCAGGAAATATTACATACTTATTTGTTATTCCTATCTTACTTTTTTATTTCTATACAATATATAATCATAAATCTAGTAGAAATCAAACTATATTTTTTTCAATTTTAAATATTTTAGTTCCTTTATTTGTAGATCATATTGGTGTTATTTTAGTACTAGGTAATTTACTTATAATAATATATCAATATTATAAAACTAAAACGATTAATAAAGCTTTAATAAGTTATTTGATATGTTCTATTATTGGAATGTTATTTGTAATACTTAGTCCTGGTTCTATGAAACGAAATGCTGTAGAAAATATAGAATTTAATAAACTTAACTTATTTGAAAAAATAAATTATAATTTACCAAATTTTATATATTACACTTATATTACAAATACTTATTTGATAATTTTAATGAGTATAGGAATATCTAGTTTATTAAAATCAGTTAAAAATAAACCCTTAAAAATTTTAGGTAATATTTATTTAATTCCTGCAGTTATAATATCAATTATTTATCTTTTCGAAAATATTAAAGGAATTACTATCATTAATCCTAATAATATTCTTATAATTATTTACTTTATAATATATAGTGTAATTAGTTTTATTCTTCTTATAATTAATATAAAAAAGGAACCATATCAAAAAATAACATTTTTATATCTTTTGGGTATGGCTAGTAATTTAGTAATGCTTATTTCACCAACCTGGGGTTTTAGAACTGGTTTTGCTACTTATATCTTTTTAAGTATTGCATATTTATATATAATTGATTTAAATATCAAAGAAAATAAATTGATAAATAATTTTTTATTAATTATTTCTATTGGTGCAATATGTTTTTATAGTATTTTATATGTTAGTGTTAGAAGACAAAATATAGATAATGTTAAAAATATAGAATTACAGAAAAAGGAAAAAGCTAAGGTAATAGAAATAGTTAAATATCCACATTTTGCTAATTGTAACATCAATCCTGAAAATGAATACCATATAGAAAAATTTAAACAATATTATAAAATAGACTCTGATATTGAAATTAAACTTATTGACAATAATTGGAAATATTTAATATTTTATTATAAATAGTATTAATTTATATATTTAATTTGTTGTTGATTTTCAAGATTATAAATAGTCAAATAATGACTATTTTTATTTTCATCATTCATTTTGATTGCTGTTATTTGACTATTATTATAGGTTCTATAGTAGTAAATTCCTTGTGTAGTATTTACACAACAAGAATAGGTTGTAATATTCCATTGTTTATTTTCGGTCATTGTACTACCTCTTACTACAATTACTGTATCTAAAATATGAAAAAATTGGGATACAGAACTTTCTTCATCTGTAGAACAAACAGAATTTAATTTGTTAAAGGCAGCTCTAACAAATCTAGAAGCAGAAGAATTATCTCCTGGAAGACCAATTGCTCCTAAACCCAGACTATAAGGAGTTAATTTTATTTTAGGACAAAACCTATTATCTGTAATATCTGGTGTTAAATTAATATAATTATTGATATTAGTTAAATGATAAGAGAAAGGAGGATTATTAGTTAAAACACCAATTGGATTAAAATAAATATGTAATCCATCTTTCATAGGTTCTAATACAAGACAGTATTTATCATCACTAATCATAAAATGTAATGATGATACAGGAATGTTTTCTGAAAATGGGATATTAGTAAGATTTAATTTTTCTAAAAATGGTGCTAATTCTTCGACAGAAGAAAAATTTCCCAAAATCCAAGGAATTAATTCATAAGGAGTAATATTAATCATGTCTTCTTTTTTATCGTTATAATAGGCATTTTCTAAAAAGCGTAATCCTGCTATAGAAAGACCTTTTTCATTACTGGCTTCTGCATACAAAGGATAATTATCTACAACTGTAGCTATTCCGATAAAAGCATATTTAGTTTTAAACTGTTTACCAGATTTTAATAAAAAATTATAATTTCTAGGTGTAATTACTATTTTTTCATCAAAGCCATACTCTAAGTCTAAAGTACGACCAAAATAATGATCTTTTGTTTTAAAATTAATACAAGTACACATATATATTCTCCTTTATTTGTATCTGATTAATTATATGATAAAGGATAAATATACATAATAAAAAAAACAATTTTTTGCTTAATAATATTAATTTAAAATTATATAAAAAAGTCTATAACATTTAAATTATAGACTTTTATTATGTTCCGGGATAGGAACATAATAAAACCACCCGCTATGCGGGTGAGAGCTGAAAAAGCGATAGCGTTAA
>CANRKG010000037.1 GCA_947631155.1 uncultured Bacilli bacterium | reverse complement strand
TGGTTAAATAGAGAAGAAGCCAATATATTAAAAAAGAAATCGAAACAAGCAGGACTTAATGAAGGAGAATTTGTAAGGCAATTATTGGTTGGAGCTGAATTAAAAGAACAACCTTCTCCGGAATTTTATAGTTTTTTAAAAGAACTAAGAGCAATTGGTAATAATATTAATCAAATAGCTAGAAGAGTAAATTATGATGGGAAACTTAATGATGAGAATTTGAAAGAAGAGATTGAAAAAATAAATAATTTTATTTTATTTTTAAAAAGTTTTTTCCTATAAAAACTTTTCATTTTACAAATTTTTGATAATAATGTAATTAGGAGGAGTAAAAATGATTGAATTAGAGTTGACAATCAAAGAAAAATCAATGTTAGAACACTATAAGGAACTAATTGAAAAAAGTGAATTTGATGAATACGACATTTATGGATTTTTAGTATTTGTTAGGGAGTATCTTCCTAAAGGAAAATGGCAGTTAATTAAGGAAATCGCAGATACTTTTGTTCATAGAAAAAAAGATAAAGGAATTGTATATAAAAATATTACTAATTGTATTAATAATAAATATTTGGAAAGAAATAGTAAATTAGTTGGCTATCAAGGAATCTCAGATACAAGCTGGTGTAAACAATGGAAAGAAATGATGAATTACTTTGGAATATCAGTGTTGAGTAAAACACTTCGTGAAATCCAATTATGTATCTTTTCTTTGCTTCAAAATATTGTGTATATAAAAGACAAGCAAAAAATTGGTGTCTTTAAAATTATATTTAATGATAAAAATAATCAAATTGCTTTATGTACAACTGAAGATAATAAAGAAAGTCCTTTTGCAGTATTTAGCGTAATAGATCATATTATTTATTATATGAATGTAGATGCAATTAGTAAAGATGCAATTGAGGTTATAAGAGAAAATGGAAAATTAGTATTAAAAATAGGTGATAATATTATATGTAGTGTTAAATAGTTGTTAAAAATATAATTAAAAGCTTACAAATAACAATTTGCGTTATTCAATATACTCGATTATAATTTAAATAGAGCTGATTATATGATTATTGATTTAAAATACAATTATTCTATGTTATTAGATAAAATAAAAAATCATTATAAATTAAAATATGCTGATATAAAAGACGAGCAAATAATGACCTTGTTTTGTAGGGATATAAAAATACAACCGTATAGGTTAAAGAAAATATTTCAAAATAGAGCATATTTTTTAAACAATGAAATAAGTAAAATAATTAAATTATTAAATATAAATAAAAAAAATATATACGAATATTTTTTCAATGAAATAAATGTTGATAATATGAGTGGTGAATAAAACATGAAATTCAAAAATAAAGATTTAAAAGAATTATATGACAATAAAAATTTTCAAAAAATATTAGATTTTTATTTATTTAATTGCCCAGTTATTTCTAATGGAAAAAAAGTCTCTAAAAGAGCGAAAACATTTGAAGAATTATCATATGAACCAGGTGATTATACTTCCTTTATTAACGCTATGAAAGAATTATGTACATATAATTTTCAATATATTTCATGTGATGATAATTTAAGCATTGAGTTAACATATAAAGGTTTAAAGAAAAAATTTGTTGAGGATACTGAATTTATAATAATAAAAAGTAAAAATAAAATGAATAAAACAGAAACTCTTTTTTATAGTATAAGAAATGCTTTAGCTCATGGATCTTTTGATTATAAAAAATTAACAAATGATATGATTTATTTCTTTGAAAGTAATAGTTCTAAAAGTGGAGAAATCATTTCATATATGTCATTAACAAGTACTACACTATTAAAATGGATAGATTTGTTTGAATTAAGGAAAAAGAAAACAAATCGAAGAAAAAAATTCAATTAGCAGATATTTAAAAATTATCTTAAAGATAATTTTTTTTATGAAAGGAGAATAAAAATGGCCACTACTGGAATATGGAAAGTATCAAATAGATTAGATAATGTTATTCGTTACACAACCAATATTGATAAGGTTACAAAAACATCTAAAGATATATATTTATCTATTCATAATTTAAAGGAATATGAGAATAGCAATTTTAATGAAGAAAAGCAATTATTTGTTAGCGGTATTAATTGCTCAATAGATATTGCTTATAAAGAAATGCTACAAACTAAAAAAAGGTTTAACAAAACGAATGGTATAGTTGGATTTCACGCATTTCAATCTTTTAAAGAAGGAGAAGTAACTCCAGAGATTGCACATGAAATTGGTATTAAAATTGCTGAAGAAATATGGGGAGATAGATTTGAGGTATTAGTTAGTACTCATTTAAATACAAAACATATTCATAATCACTTTGTTATTAATTCTGTTTCCTTTGTAGATGGTAAAAGATACTATGATAAAAGAAGTACTTATGCAGAACTAAGAAGAATATCAGATTCTATTTGTGATGAATATGGATTAAGTGTTTTAGAAGAAAAAGCTTGTAAGAAAAGTAAGATAAATTATGCTAATTATTACATGAAAAATATATCTAGTAATAATTATTATAGTACAGCTATAAAAGATTTAGATCGAGCTATTGGAATGGCTTATTCATATTCTGATTTTGAGAAACTTATGAAAGCTATGGATTATGAATTAATATATAGATCCAACAAATTAAGTATTAGAAGAAGTCCTTACAAAAAGAACATTAGAATAGAAAGATATTTTGGTGACGAATATAAAATTGAGAGAATAAAGGAAAGAATAACAGAGGAACAAATTACAAGAATTCCTTTTATAGAAGAATACTCAAATAAGAGAAAATTTAATCGAAGTACATATTATAATCGTGCTAAGAAAAAGGGAATATATAGCTTGTTTATTTATTATTGTTATTTGTTAAAAGTATTTCCAAAGAAGTATCCATATCAAAAATTATCTCCTTCAATTAGAATAGATATAGAAAAAATGGACCAAATTTCCAAAGAAACAAGATTGCTTGTCAGAGATAATTTAAAAACTGATGAGCAATTTTTTAATTATAAAAATAATAAAGAACAAGAGTTAGATATCTTAGAGGATAAAAGAGATAAATTATGGTATCGCCATAAAAAAGCAACTACATTTATTGAACAATCAAATATTAAAAAGGAAATAGAAATAATTAATAAAAGATTAAAAAATGTAAGAGAGGATGTGAGATTATGTGATGGAATATTAAATAGGTTACCTACTATAAATAAAAATTTAAAAGAATTTTCTGAAGAAAGAGAGGAAGTGAAAAGTCATGAACACATCAAGTGAAAGTGCCGAACAAATAGTTAGAATTTATTTAGAAGGTGTAGAAGTTGCATTAAAATTATCAGGAAGTGGTGCAAAAAATATCGCAGCAGCTTTATATGCAATTTCAAAAGACCAAACTAAGATAAAAGGTAAAACTAGAATAGTTAATCTTCTTAAAAGTGGAAAAGAATTAAAGGTTTTTTCAATAAAAAAAGAAGATTTAAAGAAATTTAGCGAAGAAGCAAAAAAATATGGTGTTTTATATAGTGCAATAATAAATAAAAAAATAAAAGATGAGGACGGATTAATAGATATAATGGTAAAATCCGAAGATGCTAGTAAGGTTAATAGAATAGTTGAAAGATTTAAACTAGGTAGTGTAGATACTGTAAGCATTAAAAAAGAGATTGAACAATCATTAGAAGATAAAAAGAAAAATGATTTCAAAGAAGAAAATAATAAAGGAGTACAGGAAATAGGTACTGAGGAGAAAGCTAAAAAAGATGAATTAATCAAACCTATTCAAAAAGAAAAAAATACACTAGATAAATCATCTGTTTCAAAAACTCAAAAAAAAACTCCGTTAGAGAATTCCTTAGAGAGCAAAAAGCATTCAGATCTGGATTCTAGAACGATGAAAAAGCCATCAGTTAGAGAAGAATTAAAATCAATTAAAGAAGAATTAGAACATAATAAGAAAAATAATTCTAAAAATAGAACTACCATTCATAAACAACCTCAAAAGAAAAAGAAATTCCAAAAATAAAAATAGAGGTGCATTATGAAAGATAATAAAATAAATCTCGAATTAAATAGAGATGAAGTTGGTCTTATAATTAATTCATTAAACGAATTGAGAAATATCAAGATTAAAGAAGAAGTAAATGTAGATTCGATTAATGAATTACTATTAAAAGTTATTGATAAGTATGAAAAAAAATGTCCTATAAAAATTTTTGCAAGTAAAGACTATGCAAGATAATAAGAAAAAGCAATTATTCTTATTTTACTTTATAGGACTTTTTTTTGTTCTATGGTTCGCTTTATTAATAGCTCCAATAAGTAATGAAGGTCTAGCAAATATAATAATTAAGTTTCCTGAAGTTATTGATGAACCATTTAAGATAAGTTGGTGTGAAAATAGCATTAAAATTATATTATTATTTGCATTTATATATTCAGTTGCAATATTTATGTATTTATCTTCAGAAAAAAATTACCGAAGACGAGAAGAACATGGTTCAGCTAAATGGGGTATTGTAAAAGAAATAAACAAAAAATATCAACAGCAACCAAATAATATGAATAAAATATTAACAAAGAATTTTAATTTAGGCTTAAATGGTAAACTTCATAGAAGAAACTTAAATATTCTTGTTTGTGGTGGAAGTGGAGCTGGTAAGACTAGATTTTTTGCTAAACCAAATATAATGCAATGTAATACATCATTTGTGATTTTAGATCCAAAGGGTGAAATAATTAGGGCATTAGGTTATTTACTAGAAAATAAAGGTTATGAAGTAAGAGTTTTAGATTTAATCAATATGGAAAAGAGTCATTGTTATAATCCATTTGTATATTTGAAAAGTGACAATGATGTTCAAAAACTTGTTACTAATCTTTTTAAAGCAACAACTCCAAAAGGTTCTTCATCTAATGATCCATTTTGGGATACCTCTGCGAGTATGTTACTATTAGCTCTTATTTTCTATTTGAAATATGAAGCACCAGATGAAGAGCAAAACTTTTCTATGGTAATGGAAATGCTTAGAGCTGGCGATGTTAAAGAAGAAGATGATAATTATTTAAGTCCACTAGATATTTTGTTTTCTAGATTAGAGGATAGAGATGAAAATCATATAGCAGTAAAATATTATCGTGATTACCATTCCGGAGCTGCTAAAACTTTAAAATCTATACAAATAACTCTTGCATCACGATTAGAAAAGTTTAATCTTGAAAGTCTAGCTTCATTAACTTCAACAGATGAATTAGATTTACCATCTTTAGGTGAAAAGAAAGTTGCCTTATTTGCTTTAATACCAGATAATGATACGAGTTTTAATTTTTTAGTTAGTATATTATATACCCAATTATTTCAACAATTATTTTTTTTAGCAGACCACAAGTATGGAGGTAGTTTACCAGTTCATGTTCACTTTGTAATGGATGAGTTTGCTAATGTGTCTTTACCAGATGATTTTGAAAAAATACTCTCTGTAATGAGAAGTAGAGAAGTATCAGTTTCGATAATTATTCAAAATATGGCACAACTAAAAGCTCTGTTTGATAAACATTGGGAATCTATTGTAGGTAACTGTGATGAATTTTTATATTTAGGTGGTAATGAACAATCAACTCATAAATATGTAAGTGAATTACTTGGTAAAGCGACAATAGATTTAGATACTCATGGAAAAAGTTCTGGTCGAAGTGGTAATTATTCTACTAATTATCAAATAAGCGGTCGAGAATTATTAACTCCTGATGAGGTAAGGTTGCTAGATAATCAATATGCAATTCTTTTCGTTCGTGGTGAAAGACCAATTATTGATTTAAAGTATGATATATTAAAACATCCTAATATAAAATTAACAGAAGATGGTAAATATAAACCTTATATTCATGGATCAACAAACAATTCTATTGCTACTATAAATCTTTCTGATGAAATTAATAATATAGATACTATGGATACTAATTTAATTGAAAAATTAGATTATGAAATAATTGATTCGGAAGATTTGGAAAAATACATAAATAATTAGAAAGAAGGAAAATTTATGAAAAAGAAATTAGAAAAAATTAATTTAAAAAAATTAAAGAAAGTAAGAAGAGCAATTACAATGATTGCTCTTTTATTATTTGGATTACAATTTGCAACTCCGGTTTATGCAGCAGATGATCCATTATCAGTTATAAACAATTTATCAAACTTCATATTTAGTCTTACTAGGGCGATAGGGACGATTATATTAGTTTTAGGTGTTGTTCAAATTGGAATGTCTTATCAATCACACGATCCATCACAAAGAACAAATGGTTTCTTTACATTTGCAGGTGGTTTAATAATAACTTTTGCCAAAGAAATTCTTAATCTTATTACAGGATAAAATTAAAACATAGGAGTAATAAGATGTATATATTAAGTGGTAACTGGGTAGTTGAAAATTTAGAAAATGCTCTTAATACATGGAATGATAAATTATCAGAAATATGGAAATTAGTTACAACAACACCAGAAACATTTAAAGGTGGATCAATATGGTCAGTAATAAAAACAATTCATGGTTCTATACAAGCAATTGGATTGGGTTTATTAGTTTTATTTTTTGTAATAGGAATTGTAAAAACTTGTACCAATTTAAATGAAGTAAAAAGACCTGAACACGCATTAAAACTATTTGTTAGATTTGCTATCGCCAAAGTATTAGTCACTAATGGATTAGAATTAATGTTAGCAATATTCAAAATTTCGCAAGGTGTAATTACGAAAATTATATCTTCTGCTGGTATTGGTTCAGCAACAAAGTCGGTTTTACCGAGTAGTATTATTTCTTCTATAGAATCGTGTGGATTTCTAGAAAGTATTCCATTGTGGGCAGTAACATTAATTGGAAGTTTGTTTATAACAGTTCTATCCTTTATTATGATTCTTACAGTTTATGGTAGATTTTTTAAATTATATTTATATACTGCCTTATCTCCTATACCTTTATCCACCTTTGCTGGAGAACCAACACAGAATACAGGTAAAGGTTTCTTAAAATCTTATGTAGCAGTATGTTTAGAAGGTGCAGTTATTGTTTTATCTTGCGTTATGTTTAATTTATTTGCTTCAAGTCCCCCAGTTGTTGATTCAAGTCTAACGGCAATATCACAGGTTTGGCAATATGTAGGTGAACTTATATTTAATATGCTTGTACTTGTTGGAACAATAAAAACATCCGAAAGAGTAGTAAGAGAGATGTTTGGCTTATAAGATAAAATTAAGAGTGGAATAAATTGTAAAAAACTAAGAAAAATATTATTATATATGATATAATAAATATGAAAAAGTTATTATTTTAAGGAGTATTTAATATGAAAAAGAAAATTTTAATATCATTAGGGTTAATAGCAATAGTAGTAATAACAAGTTTTGCATCTATTACGGCTTATAAATATTATAATAAAAAAATTGATATTCAAGAAGCTAATAAAAGTTGGAATATATATGATGAAAACATTAATGATATCAAAACTAATATGGATTCTATTATGGAAGCAGATGAAGAATTTGATTGGGGACACTTAAAAGAATTTGATATTTCAGACGATGGATATGAAGATGCTTTAAAAAGTTTGGCAGCCGATGTTAAATGGTGTTATATTGGCTTTACTGATAACGGCGAATTTTATACTGATTCAAATCCTATAAGAAAATACAGAGATAAAAAATATATTACAAAAGATGAATTGGAATTATTAAATTTTTATTCAAAAGATGATAGCTGTTTAAATCGTTTTGATGAATTTTTTGGCGTTTCTATAAGTAATAACAAAGAGTTGGAAGAAAGATTACAAAAACACCTAAAAAACATTAATTTAAATAGTAAGTCAGCACTATTTACTTCTTACGATCAAGCTACTTACAATGAACTTTTAATGCGTAAAATAAATGAAGTTCAATTAGTAAAAGAAGTTAGTGATTTCTTAGTAGAAGAATATAACAGTTTAAAATAATTAATATAAATGGAAGCATAATAGTTATGGAAAGAAATATATATGATTTAGTTAAATTAAGAGAATTTGTTTATAACATAGAAGGAAATTTTTACATAATTGGCAATGGATTTTTTGAAAAATGTCCGAATAAGATTAAAAAACTATATATAGAATTTATAGAAAGTATAAAAGAAATTATTGATAAGTATAATAAAAAAGAATGCATGCCAAATGAAACATATTTAGAAAAATATAAAATATTAATAGATAATATAAAAAAAGAAACATCCAATAAATTAAATTTAAAGGTTAATATAAAAATAAAAAATTTTATATCAACTCTGAGCGATGAAACTCAAGAGAAAATCAAATATCAAATATATTTATTTCTTTATTTTGATTTAATTGAAGCTAAAAACCATATAAATAGTAAAAATTTAGAGGAATCAGAATTAATTGAATTAAAAAATATTTTTGAAAAAATATAAAGTTATTAAAATAGAGTTATTATTTTAACTCTGTTTTTTTTGAACTAAATATAAAGGAGGGTGAATAAATTGGAAAAGATAAAATGTTTATATATTAAACCTTATGAATTACCCGAAGAAGTAGAAATTGATAAAAAATTAGAAGCATACCAAAAATTAGTTAAAGGGTATATAGAATGTATTAACTTAGATGATGTGGTTTTAATTTGTAATGATGAGGGAAAAATTAATAATATGCCATTAAATAGAGATATAGGGTTCGACATTATAGCCGGACCTTTTTTTATTGTTGGTGATGACTACGAAAGAGGAGATTTTAAATCCTTAACAGATGAACAAATATTAAATTATAAAACAATATTTGGAAAAGAAAGTATTGTTAGAACTGAAAATAAGATTGCAAAAATATTAATGAATAAAAAAATACAAAATATGGAAATGGAGAGATGAAACATGCGAAAACAATATGATGACTTTACTCAATTAAAACCAAAAGATATGAGTAAAGCAATTAGTGATATGACTTATAAATATATTAATCCCGAAACATTAACACCAACAAAAGTTCCTCCAACACATTACGAAAAAATATTAGAACAAGTAACTGAAAAATATATGGCCGATATTACTTCAAGACAATTCTTAACAATTATGTATACTCAACTAAGTAATTTAAAGAAAGAAGATGAAAAATATTTCAACCAAGCTTTGTTATGTTTAGATTTAGGACTTAATCCAAAAGATTTAAGAATTGATGAGCAAATTGCTATAGAATATACTAATGCTTTTATGGATGGTAAAAAAAGTCAAGAAAAGAAAGACTATCATTTTATGAATATGGATATTATAGAAGCATATGAAGTCGCTAAAACAGATCCTAATTTACAAGCACAATCAATCAGAAATTCAAATAGAATAGAAGAAAATGAAAATAATTTCTTTAAGCATAATAATAATCGTGATGAAAGATAATATGGAGTAATTAAAAGTGGAAGTTAAAATTAATAGAGAAATTAGAAACTATTCTGAATCAATGTTTTTGGGATTATCATTTAGGCAATTTCTTTGCTCGTTATTAGCATGTGGTATAGCTGTATTAATATATTTTATTTTTAGAAAAAAATTAGGTTTAGAAATAACATCGTGGTTATGCATATT
>CANRKG010000036.1 GCA_947631155.1 uncultured Bacilli bacterium | reverse complement strand
AACGCTATCGCTTTTTCAGCTCTCACCCGCATAGCGGGTGGTTTTATTATGTTCCTATCCCGGAACATAATAAAAAAGACTATTACTGCTCGTCTTATTAACGCATTACTGATGGTTTATTAAATTCTAATCTCAATTTATCTGCAACTGTCACAATAAATTCTGAATTTGTTGGTTTAGCTTTATCAATATCTACACTATGGCCAAATATCTCTTCCATTAATTCCCAATTACCACGATTCCAACTTACTTCTATCGCATGCCTTATAGCTCTCTCAACTCTTGATACAGTAGTATCATATTTTGAGGCAACTTCTGGATATAATTCTTTGGTTATTCCACCGATAACTTCTGGTTTTTCATAAAGCATCATAATACCTTCTCTAATATATTGGTAACCTTTAATATGGGAAGGGACTCCTAACTCATGTAAAATCTTAGTTGTGGATATCTGTAAGTTATTATGATAGATATCAATACTCTTACCTTCAAAATTAACTCCTTCAGAAATTTCTATAACGCGTTTTTCTAAATCTGACAATTCAAATGGTTTTAAAATATAGTAATTAACTCCCAATTCTGACACCTTTCTAATAATATCTGGTGTATTGTAAGATGTTAATACAATTATTTTCTTATCCATATTCTTTTTCTTCATATGTTCTAGTACAGAAATACCATCTTTATTTGGCATAATTAAATCCAAAACAATTACATCATAAAGATCTGATTTCTTTTCAATTAAGTTTAAGCCTTCAACACCATCATACGCTTCTAAAGCTACTTCAATATCTGCGTGAGATTTAAAATATTCTTTTATCATATTGACTAATTCTTTATTATCATCAATAACTAATAATCTTGTTTTTACCATCATTTCTCCTTCCATATACTACACGCAATTATATTATAACTTATTATTAAGAATTTTTAAAGGAAAAAAAAAGACAAGTTTTGTCGAAAAATAAAATATTTAGAAAGAAAAAATAGGCGTTTTGCCTATTTTTCACTAATTCTAACTTTTACTTTTTTAGTCTTAGATGTGTAATTTACTTTTAGTTCTGTTCCTTTTACCTTAACAGGTACTTCATGTTCTCCAACTCCATAACCCTTTAAATCAATGTAAGCTGTAACTGAAGTTGCATCTACACTATTAACTACATCTTGACTACCTTTAACAATAACCGTAACACGACTATCGCTTTCTGATAAAGCCTGAACTTTATACCTACTGTCTAAATTTTCAGTAGCGATAGAAATATCATTAAGTTCTTTACTAGTTGAATTATCAACTATAACTTCAACTGTTAAGGTCTTGACACTAATATGAGTAATTCCAGTTGGTTTTTTAAGTGTTACTTTATAACTTTTATCTGTAGATAAACCTGTAACATCGATTTCTACTGGTAAAGATTCAATTTTACTAATAGCTTCTTCTGTACCATATACTGTTACTTTATCTATACTAGTAGTAGTATTTTTAATAGATTTTCCTGTAGCTAAATTTCCTTTAGGAACAACAGTAATAGGAACTTCTTTACTTGGTGATGAAATTGTAACTTTAGCTGTTACTGTCTTCGGTACAATTTCTACATCAACTACTTTACCATTAGTATCATAAGCTACTAACTCAACATTTTTTAAAGTTAATTGTCCAGCTTTTGGATTAACAAAATCATCAACATCAACTAAAGCTTTAACAGTTGCTACTTTTTCTAATTTATATTTAGCACCTTTTATAATAACATCATCACGGTCTAACTCTACATCCTTAATAAATAATTTTGGATCAAGATTATCAGAATGTAAAATATCATAAGTAAGATTTTTAGTTCCTGACACCTTAGGGTAAATAGTAACTGTAACAATAGATGGATCTAATTTGTAATCTAATGATTTCAATCTTTGTGAATATTTTAAAGTTACCTTATGATTACCTTCACTTAATCCTGTTAAATCTACAGATACTCCTTTAGATGGAGCTTGTTTAGCTAAAAATATATGTCTTTTTTCTCCCACTAAAGTAATATCAACAGTTTTAGGTAACCCCTCTACAACATATAATTCTTCATTATATACTGCAGTTACAGGTTGATTATATAAAATTTCAGCATATTGATCAGCCATAACACTAGAATCTCTATCAATTAATATAAACACTGCAAAAGCTAAGATTAAACTAATTACTATCAATGTTGATTTTTTACCAATAAATTTATCTATTCCTTTACTATTATCTTTAAAGAAACTTGTAATTTTTAAAATAAACTTTGTAATAGGAACGATAAGCCACTTATCAAAGAATAAACCTATATGTTGAAAAATTTTACCTATACTTCTAATTATCTTCTTCATATATCTCTTCCTCATCTATTTCTTCTTCTTCAAAATCTATATCTTTCTTTGGTCTTAATTCATCGATAAGCATAATTCTAACATCATCAATTGAAAGATTGTAGAATAGTTCACCTTTAACAGCTACAGATAATCTTCCTGTTTCTTCAGAAACAACTAGGGAGATAGCATCAGATTCTTCTGATATTCCAAGGGCCGCTCTATGTCTAGTTCCTAATCTCTTATTAATCTTAGAACTGCTACTAGTTGGAAAAACGGCTCCCGCACAACTAATACGATTACCTTGAATAATAACGCCACCATCATGTAAAGGATTTCCTTCATAAAAAATAGATATTAATAATTCACTTGATAAATCAGCATATAATTTCTTGGCTTTATCGATATAGTTACCTAGACTAATATCTCGTTCTATAACAATTAATGCTCCTATTCTATTTTTTCGTAAATAATCCATAGCTTGAATAATTTCATAAACTAAATGTTCACGTTCATCAACTGTTAATATTTTATGGCGACCTAATAATTGACTTCTACCAAGTTGTTCCAAAATATTTCTAATTTCTGGTTGAAAGATAATTATTAAAGCTAAAAATCCCCATTGAATTATATATTCTAGTAAAACTTTAATTGTCGTTAGATTTAAAAAATCACTTATAATTTTTAAAACAATTATAAAAGCAACACCCTTAAAAATTAATGACAATTTTACATTGTTTTTAATATTTTTTAAAATAAAGTAAAATACCAACCATACTAAAGATACATCTATTATCTTCCTTATTATTGATATTATATCAGTTATTGTTATTGACATTATATCTCTCCTTTTAGCAATTTATAGTATACAAGAAATATTAAAATTAGTAAAGCCAGAACACCTTATTAATTATCTCAAATTATTTCCTTGATTTTGTATATTATTTGTATTATTGCTACTAATATTGAAATTTTGTGCTTGATTAATTGACATAGAATTTACAGGAATATTTGGTTGATTTAAAATAGTTTGATTTCCCATATTTGGTTCTACTATTTCTTTAACTGGACTATTACTTAAATTTTGAGTAGATATTGGTGGAGAATTAGTAGTCTGTGTTTTTTGTGTTTTTTCTACATTTAAATGTTCTTCTGTATGATTTTCTATTTGTTTTTTCTTATTAAGACTTTGCTCTGCAAGATAACCTATACATGAACATATTAGAATACCAGAGATAACCGCAACAATTATATATAATGGTCCATCTAGTATATCTCTAAAAAAAGTAATAATAATATCCATCTAGTCACCCCTTACTTTATAGATATATAATACCATTTTAATTTTTTTTTTACAATAGATGCTTTAAAAATTAATTTTATGAATAATTCAACAACTCTGATTCAAACTATTTTTGAGGAGGAAAATATGAATTTAAATTATAATGAAGTACCTAATATTATTTCAGGAAAAGATTTGAATTATTTAAGTGATATTTTTACATGGAATTATGGTGCATATAAAAAAGTTAATAATAGTGTAAAATCTGTCACTGATGAAGAAATTATTAATTTATTTCAAAAGGCATCTAATACTTTCTTGAATCACTTAAATACAGTCTTAGAAATTCTAGAAGGAGGTAACATTAATGAATAATAAAATATCTAACCCTAAAGTTGAAGTTCCAGCTGGTATGCAGTTAAATGATAAAGATTATATTTCTGAATTATTATCATGTTTGAAATCTATGGCTAAAGATTTTACTGTAGCTTTAACTGAAGCAAGTAATGAAATTTTGTATAATAAATATCATGCTATGTTTGAAGATATTATAAAATTACAAAGAGAAACATATGAAATTATGTTTAGACATGGTTGGTACTGTTTAGAAAAAGCAGAAACTCAAAAAATTGAACAAAAAAAACAAATGTTAACTCAAGAATTACAGTCATTAAATCCTTAGAATATAACTAAGGATTTTAATATATATTTTTTTACTACTTAAAAATGACACAAATAACATATATTTATGTTATAATAAGCAAGTAGGAGATGATAAAGTGCTTGAACTTAAAAATATTAAAAAAAGTTACAAAACGGGAAGTTTTATCCAACACGCTTTAAAAAATGTTAGCATAAAATTTCGAAAAAATGAATTTGTCGCTATTCTAGGACCTAGTGGTAGTGGTAAAACAACTCTTTTAAATATTATAGGTGGTTTCGATCGTTATGACAGTGGAGACTTGATAATAAACGATAAAAGTACCAAAAAATTTAAAAACACAGAATGGGATGCCTATCGTAATAACTGTATTGGCTTTATCTTTCAGTCATATAACTTAATAAATCATATTAGCATATTAGAAAATGTAGAAATGACTATGACTTTAAGTGGATATAAAAGAAAAAATAAACGAAAAAAGGCTCTAGAAGCATTAGAAAAGGTGGGTTTAAAAGAACATGCTCATAAAAAACCTAACCAATTATCAGGTGGCCAAATGCAACGTGTGGCGATCGCTAGAGCTCTAGTCAATGATCCTGATATAATTCTAGCCGATGAACCTACTGGTGCCTTAGATAGTCATACTAGTGTTCAGATAATGGATTTAATTAAAAAAATTGCAAAAGACAAATTGGTAATTATGGTTACTCATAATCCTGATTTAGCTCATAAATATTCTACCAGAATAATTGAAGTAAAAGATGGCGAAATTGTTAATGACACTAATCCTATTAAAAAGGATGAAAAAAATGATGGTGTTGTGAATATAAAGAAAACTGTTTTAAGTTATAGATCAGCACTACATTTATCTTTTAATAATATCAAAACAAAAAAAGGAAGAACGCTGTTAACATCTTTCGCAGCTTCTATTGGTATAATAGGTATTGCTCTAATTTTATCTTTATCAAATGGTTTCAAAATAGAAATTGATAACTTTGAAAAAGATTCATTATCAGAAGCACCTATCATTATTTCAACACAAGCTATGGCTATGGATCAAAGTTCAATGGAAAAGATGCAAAAAGATATTGAAAAATTAAAAAAATATCCAAAAACAAAAAAAGTGTATGTTTCTAGTGATGTAATGGAACAAATGACACATACTAATAATATAACCAACGAATATGTTGATTATTTAAAAAAGTTAGATAAAAATGATATTGCTGGTATATCTTATCAAAAAAGCACAGGTTTAACTATTGTTAATCATAGTGATGAAGGATATAATCTAATATCTACTACTAATATGGGTGTCCAACCATGGACTTTACTACCTTCTAAAGTAAATGATAGTGATAAAGATAGTGTGATTGAAAATAATTATGACGTTATAGCAGGAAAAATTAACGATGAAGCTCCTGGTCTAATTTTACAAGTAGATAGTAGAAACCAAATTTATGAATCCACACTAAAACAATTAGGACTATCTGGCAAAGAAGTGTCATTCGATAAAATTTTAAATAAGGAACTAAAAGTAATTTTAAATGATGATTATTACAAAAAAATAGGTCAATATTTTGTCCCTAGCACAGATTACGAAGCATTATATAATAATGAAAACAGTATTCCTATTAAAGTTCAAGCCATTATACGTGGAAAAGAAGATAAAGAAATGATGACTAGTGGAAGTGGCTTTGCTTATACTAATGCTTTAACAGAATTAGTAATTTCTAAAAATAAGGATTCAGAAATTGTAAAAGAACAAGAAAAGTATGACTATAATATTTTAACTAATCAAAAATTTGATGAAAAAGATGTTTCTAACACAAAAGAAATGACTTTAGGATATTTAGGTGCTGACACAGTTCCTGTTGCTATATCAATTTACCCAAAAAACTTTGATGCCAAAGATAGAATTACTAAATATTTAGATAATTACAATAAAAATAAAAGTGAAAAAGAGGAAATAAAATACACGGATATGGCAAATTTAATCTCTTCTTTATCAGGAAATATTATGGATGCAATTACAATTGTATTAATTGCCTTTTCATCTATTTCATTAATTGTATCTAGCATCATGATTGGTATTATTACTTATATATCTGTTTTAGAAAGGACAAAAGAAATTGGTATTTTACGTGCATTAGGTGCTAGAGGTAAAGATATCACTCGTGTATTTAATGCTGAAACAATTATTATAGGTTTATCTAGTGGAATTTTAGGATTATTGATTGCTTACTTATTAACTTTCCCAATGAACAAAATAATTGAAAATCTTTCAGGTCTTCCTAATGTAGCAAAATTAAATCCACTACATGCGTTATTATTATTAATTATTAGTATTTCATTAACTGTTATTGGTGGCTTTATCCCTGCTAAAATGGCTAGTAAAAAAGATCCTGTCATAGCACTTAGAACAGAATAGGAAATTTTAGGAATAAAATACATTAAAATGTAGAAACTATTACTGAAAGGAGTGTTTATATGGAAACAGTAGAAAAAGTAGCACTAGTATTGACAATAATAGGAGCAATTAATTGGGGCCTTATTGGACTATTAGATTTAAATTTAGTTACTTTACTATTTAAAGAAGGATCTTTCTTAACAAATCTAATTTACATTATTATAGCTATATGCGGTATTATTAATATTGGAATACTATTTAAACATATAGATTTTGAATAAAGAACTTATGGTAAAAGTTCTTTTTTTATGCTATAATGTGATTATGCCGACTTAGCTTAGCTGGTAGAGCAACGCATTCGTAACGCGTAGGTCGAAGGTTCGAATCCTTTAGTCGGCACCAGATTGATAGGAAACTCGGACTTTTAGTTCGAGTTTTAAAAAGTTTGAATTTTTAATATCATATTTATGATTTAAATTGATATATATGTCAATTTAGAAAACACACTTGCATATTGACAGCATCAATATGCACATACGAGATATAATAGGAGGCTCATTATGAAAATAATTAAAAATATAAAGGATGAGGAACTAAAATATTATAAATGTATCTCTTTAGACACCGAATGGACCAAAAATTATAAAATTAAAAATGGAAATAAACCATTTGCATTTTCTATTATTTTTTTTAATGATGATATTGAAAGTTTAGATATAATAAATGAAAGTTTACATTTTAAATTTATATCAGTATATGTTGATAATGAAGAAGAATTTCCACAATTAATAAATATACTAAATGAATATTTAGATTCTTCTAAATTTAACCTTCTATTGGGACACCAAGTAATAAGTGATTTACACACTTTTGTACATTATAGTGAACACTATAACAATATAACTAGTGATAATATTTTAAAATGGATTTCCTTTTTTAAAGATAGAAATAATAATAAAAAGATATTTGATACTAGATTTGATATAAAAAATAGACTTACAATAAAAAGTAGAAGACTAGTTGATATTTGCTTTGATATGAAAATAAAAAATCAAAAAGACTTATATAAACAGCCTGAGTTAAATAAATCAATGACAGCATTACATCGGGATTTCATACAAAACAATGATGATTCTATTCGTGAGAAATTGTCAGTGATGAATATTAGGCATAATTTATCATGTATTTTGGTGTACGAATTATATAAGAAAAATCTATTTCTTGAAGAATATATAAATATAAATAGAATACTTTATAAAAATTTAAAATCTTATTTTAAATACATTGAAACGGAGAATTTTAAAAATATAATGTCTATTTAATTTTGTAAAAAAGTTGTCATACTCCTTCCTTTAGGGCACCATTGAGCAATCTATTCTAACTTTTGTTAGATTTAAACATATAGTATCAACTTCAAAAGAAGTTGATTTTTGGTATTTAAGGAAATAAAGAATAGATTTAGATGATTAAATTAAAAACGAAAGAATTACATTTTGATGAAAAATTAAAAAAGAAAATAAAAAATCGTGATGATAGAATTGAAGAATTAGAATATGACTTAAATGATGCAAATGAAACTATTGATAAGTTAGAAGATAAGGTGTCAGAATTACAAAAGATAGTTGATTACTTTAAAGAATTATGGAAAAAGCTTATAGAATTTTTACAAAGCAAATTCTTCTCTAATGATAAATATGATGACTTTATAAACGATTTGTATGAAGATGATATACTAGATGACAATGATATTGATGTAATAAATAATAATAAAAATATTGATAAAAGTGATGATTTTGACCTACATAGGTAGTAAAAAAAACTAATTTATAGTATAATCATATTAAGAAGTGATTGATATATCACGAAATGGAGGGTTAAAAATGGAAATAAAAAGAAAGACAATTTTAAATGATGAAGAATACTTAAGACAAATTTCTCAACCAGTTGATTTAAATAATGAATCATATAAAGAAGAAATAAAATTACTAGAGCAATTTTGTCTTGAAACTGAATGTTTCGCTTTAGCAGCTGTACAAATTGGTATTCCTAAAAGAATGGTATATTTAAAAAATACTACATTAGATGTACCATTGGAAGACAAAGGATATAACGAATCAAAAGTTTTAATAAATCCAATTGTTACATCTAGAAAAGGACATACTAGATATTGGGAAGCTTGCTTAAGCTGTTTAGACAATATGGGACTAGTAAGTAGACCTTATGAAATGACTGTAGAATATTATGATGAGAATGGTAATGAGCATAATGAAACATTTGAGGGATTTGAAGCAACAGTTTTATCACATGAATTAGATCATTTAGATGGAATACTTCATATGGATATAGCAGAAGAGGTTTTAAATATGCCAAAAGAACAAAGAAAAGCATATAGAGAAGAACATCCTTATGAAGTAATATCTAAAACTTGTGATTATGATAGTAATTTTACAAAAAAATTAAGAAAATAAAGTTGAATATTAATAAAAATAGTTTATAATATTAAATATGAAGTTAGTACTATGTGTACTAGATTGCTTAATTTTGCGAAAAGTTGTAGATAATTATCACTATCGCACCATTGGCGAATCTATTCGAAAAAGTTTGAGTATTTATATAAAAAGATAGCCCTTTAGGTTATTTTGATACACTTGTCAAAATAACCAGGCGGGTTAATAATTTTGTCAAGAACAAAATAAAAAATTGCAATATATTGCAATTCAGAGCGTAGACAAACCCCTAGAATTTTTCTAGAGGTTTTCTTATGCAATTTTAAAAAATTGAAATTTTAGAATTTTTTTCATATTTTTGGTAAATTTTTCTAATAAAGTAGAAGAAGGTAGGGGTATCCCATCTACTTTTTCTTGTTTTATTGCTATATTTTTCATATTTTGGGCAGCACAAATCAAGTGTGTATAAGATTGATTCTTTTCTACACCCTTATA
>CANRKG010000035.1 GCA_947631155.1 uncultured Bacilli bacterium | reverse complement strand
AGAAGCATAAATTATTTAGATATTTCTATTTTGGCAAATCACTAGAATAAATTTTTGTAAGATTTGTTGGTAACTTTATTTGTTATCTACAATAGAAGGAATTTTATTAGGAATTAACATAGTTTACCTATCTTACAACTTTTTATAGACTATAAAAATTAAAATTTAATAATTCATAATAATTTTGTACTATATATTTAAATAATATTATTATTTTAAACTACTATATTCATCTACCAAGAAATCACTGATTTCTTTTACCAATTGAACTTCATTTATCTTGCGCATTAAAAGTTCATTATAAGTAGCATTATCATTCCTATAAAGACTTGATTTGCTATATAAATTAATACTTTTTATTTGTTTTTGGAATTTATCTTCTAACTCTTTATTATCACTTACATGAATACCAGATAGCGATTCAAAACTAGTTATACAATTGTCATTTTTAGTAAGCAAATTTAAATCTGCCAATTCTTCTTTAGTAATATATTTTTTATCTCTATATTTTCTTATAGGATTTGAATTAGTATAAAACTCGCCATTATCTGTATACTCAATGTAGCACGTTCTAATATGAGAAACTAAATCATTTAGGGTATTTTCATAATCATCATCTTCAATATCAAAATCTTTTAATTTCCACCAATCAAAGTTTTCATTTGGTTCAGTAATAGAATCCATATTAGTCTTAATACCATTAATGTTTTCATCATAAATACCCCAACTTTCATTGACTAATTGAATATCAATTTTACTATTATAATTTTTATAAATCATAATAGATATAAAACTCGTTATTCCTATTAAAAAGAATAAACTAATAATAATTAAAATAACATTTTTTTTCATATCTTACCTCAAAATACCTCTTCTTTTTTTAATTATTATATCACATAAAATAATGTTTTAATTTTTTTATATTTTGTTATCTATATTTTTCTACTTTATTTCATAGTTCTAACATTTTTCTAATAATTCTTTAAGATATTTTTATTGTTCCAACTCATACAAACATATTAACTAATTTATAGGTGTTTGTAATTAATTTAAGCACTTAAAAAACCCTTTAATAAGGGTTTAATTGATAAATGGTCGAGAAGACAGGAGAAAATATGAACTTACTGTCTAAATCCGTTATCCCGTAAATACGGGCATTTTCGTCATATTTTAAACTGAAAAAAGCATTTAAATTCTATAAAGAAGAAATTTTTAAGGGAAAAATAAGGGATAACGAAAGGTTTAATTATGGCAGTTTTTAGAGTAAATAAAAATAGAAATTATACGGTGATGAGTAACTATCATTTAAAAGATAAAAACTTATCATTAAAAGCCAAAGGATTATTATCTTTTATGTTAAGTCTTCCAGATGATTGGGATTATTCAATTAATGGTTTAGTCGCCTTATGTAAAGAAGAAATAAAAGCTATTAGATCAACTATAAAAGAATTAGAAACAAATGGATATTTAGTTAGAGAAAGAATTCAAAAAGAAAAAGGTATGTTTGATTATAACTACTCTGTCTTCGAAGAACCGTATAGCCATTATGGGTATACCGATAATGGGCGTACCCATAATGAACTACAAATAAATACTAAAGAATTAAATAATAAATATAAAGATAAAGATAAAATAGATAAACAAATTAATAAATTTGTTAATGAATTATTAAAAAAGGAATTTATTGATGAAAATGACTTAGAACTTGATCGATATAACGACTTGTTCAACGAATTAGACAATAAATACCCTTATCAAGTCTTAATAAAGGCATTTAATTATACTCTAAGTAGATTTAAATTAAATAAAGGATATGATGAACAAGGAAATAAAATAGAAAATAAATATGCTTATTTAAAATCATCCATTTTAAACAATCTTAAAAGACTAACTGAAGAAGATAATGATTTAGATTGGTAATCAAAAATAGGACTAATTAAGTCCTTTTTTTGATGATTGTAGATTATTTTATAATAATTTAGATTAATAATACAATTAATTTATATACTTTTTTAAATCATTAACAAACAACTTTTACTAATGATATTTTTCTTGATTATATCACTAAATATTTTCAAAGAATAAATTAAAACATATGTTGATTATTTCACACGAAAAAAAGAGCATATGCTCTTATTTCCCTCCGATATACCAAATATATCGGAATCACATTACATATAAATTATATCAAAATTATATTGTTTTGTCTATATGTAACTTAATATTATTATATGTAATTTTATATAACAATATACTATTTTATTTCATCAAAATAATTCAAATCAATTCCTGTATAATCTGTATATCTTTTTTCGTATAAAAAGTTACTGTATTTTGATTTTACATCATTTAATTTAATTTGTTTGGACAACAAATTAATTTTCCTTTTACTATTATTAAATGAAGCAATAAAAGTTTTTAATTCCCTTTTATAACTTTGATTGTTTTCAATTTTATAAATAAAATCTTTATAATTAATTCCTAATGAATTCAAATTTTCAATTTCATTCTTTAATGTAACAACCTTATTAATGTCAGATATTTTACTTTCATTTAATGTTAACACAATGTTATATTTTTTATATAATTCAACAAGTTCATTATAAAAATTAGTGTTTTTATCTATATTAGAAATTATTTTATAAATAACATAAATAATAAAAGATAAATTGATATTCCTATCTGAATTTTTAGCATTATATTGATCATTCCCAAAAAAAGAAGCCAAATCATACATAGTTACAGAATTGATTTTATGTTGTTGGTCAATCTCCGGTATAGTCGGATTCTTTTTCATATCTACCCATGGAACGTCATAACTTAAAACAGGAAAATTAATAAGACTATAATCTTTATGATTATAACAAAATATCGGTTGATTATGCGCTAACATATTCCTAAATAATCCAATATATTTTATAAGTGTTTTAAAAGAAATAATTAACCCTTTTTCTCTTTTAATTTGATTCTTAGTTTTCTTCTTATCTTCAATATCCAATTTTTGTTGAGTAAAATGATTTACACATTCCTGAAAAATTATTATACTATAATCATTTTTTAGATTTTTTATAACATTATATGTTTCATTCATTGATAATTCATTTATTAAAATCCAGTATGGAATCATCAAATCCTGTTTTCTTTTTCTAAGAATTGGTTTAGAATGCTTATTTTTTTGTTTTTCTAAAATCAATTTCAAAGTATCCAAAGCATCATTATTTCCTTTTGCTGTATTATAATTATTAATGTCAGATAAAAAATTTGCTTTTATATCTGGATTGTTATTTAAGTATTTAATGAATACATTTTTTACACTTTCTTCTATAATTAATGTATATTTAAGCAGTAATAATCGTAATTCATGTTCAAACTTATACATTCTTACAAAGTCACTATATTTTGTATCATCAGAATAAATGTGATGAACATAATCAATTCTAGAAATTTCATATTTTAATGACATATCTTTCATTGTAGAATTATAATCCAATCCATACTTTTTACATATTTTTTTACATATTTCTCTAAAAATGTCATTATTTTGATTTATTCTAAATGATCTTTTATACTCATCTATATTAATTCCAGAATTTATATTATTATAAATATCGTCTATTGTTTCCACTCTCTCGACAAATAACGGCTTATAAGCATTGATTACTTGATAATAGCTATAACTATTAAATTTGTTTTTCTCTCGATTATTAAAATAAATATTTTTTAATTTAAGATTTTTTATTAATTTTTTATTAGAGTTTTTGTCCATTTTGCACCTCCAAGATTATAAAACAATAAATTGGAATATATTATATCACATTTTTAATATTTTGATATAAATAACATAATATTCTTAGTAATCAATCAAAAATCATATATAAAAACAAACATTTTTTTACAAGTATTGTTTGCATTAGCAAGCACTGAATTTATACACCCATAAATTCTTTCAAAAAAAATATGGGAGAATCCCATACCCTTTTTATAAAAATATAAAAATAAAATTATTATTTCTTTATAATATAGATTATCAATTTTATATTAATCTTTTCCCACAATTAATACAAAATCTATGGTCTTGTCCAACTCTATTACCACATCTTGAGCAAAAATTGATTATTCTTTTTCTTTCTAACCCTATCTTTCTTTGCCCACAATTTGTACAAAAATTCCCAAAGTTATCCTTTTTACAATTTTCACATTTCCAATAATTTTCTATATTAGTATTATTTTTATTATACTCATTAATACTTTGAACCATTTCATTATTTTTTTCTAAAAAAATATTTTCTTTTTCATTTTTTTCAGAAAGCTCTATCAAATTACTATCTTCATCACTTTCTAATATTTTTTCCAGGTTTATATCAACATTATAATCTGGATTATAATCAACACCAAACAAAGCATTAGCCTTTTGCATGTCTATTTTTCTATCAGTTTTTTCATTTATTTTATTCCACACATATTTATTTTCGTACTTTATAACAGATTTTAAAAAATCATCAGTATTTATACCTCGAAGTTCAAACAAAATCAACGGATCAGCATCCAATTTATTTCCAACCGCATAAAGACTGGCAGCAATATGCTTACACATGTGATTATTATCTGTATAGTCTGGACATGTACAAGAGAACTGAATTTCGTCTTTTCTTGGAAATAATCCATATTTTTCATCTGTAAACAATTCTTGTAACTCTTTAGGAAATATTCCCAAATACAAATCATCTAGACTTTCTACAGAATTATTACACTTACTCAATATATTTTTATATTGAGATTCATTTATTGACTTTATATTTATTAAAACTTTATATGGTTCTTGTAATGTACCTTGCACTAATGTTTCTATCATATTTTTTGAGATTATCAACGATTTAATTGTATTACTTCTAATATAGCTTCTACCTCTAGATAATCTATTAGATAAATTTGAATAATTTTCTATATTTCTACACCACATTTGTCCCCACCATGATAAAGAAATAAGATCATTTGTAAGTATTACTTCCCCATAATCTTTTTTATCATTCACTATATTATTCATTATCATCACCAACATATTGAATTGACTTCAACAATTCTTCACTAGATAATTTATTTAAGATATTATTATCAATATTATCCAAAACTGAATTAGTTAATTCCGTTTTTACATCTAATAATGTTGAAATAATTTCTTCAATTGTACCTTTAGAAGTAAATTTATATACATTTAGATTATTTTTTTGACCAATTCTATAAGCTCTGTCCGTTGCTTGATTTTCAACCGCAGGATTCCACCATCTATCAAAATGAATAACATTTGTAGCACTAGTTAAATTAAGACCAACACCAGCAGTTTTTAAGGTTAATATCATATATGGTATATCTTCATTTTGAAATTTATTAACATATTCATTTCTAGTATTAATAGAAGTATCGCCAGTTATTATAAACCCTTCCTTGTTAAAAACACCCTTCAACAATTCATTTATAGGTCTAGTTATTTCTTTAAATTGTGTAAAAATCAATACCTTTTCTCTTTTTTCAAATATTATTTCACACAAATCTTTTAATGCCATAAATTTACCACTATCTTTTATATCATACTCCTCATCACCAGTAAATTGAGAAGGATGATTACAAATTTGTTTCAAGTGAAGAATAGCAGTTAAAATTATTCTTTTCTGATCAAACTGGTTTTCTTCACTTATTTTTTTATTTTCTATTTCAGAAACAATTTCTTTATACAACACAATCTGCTTTTTTGTTAATTCTACAACCATCGTGCTTTCATTCTTATCAGGTAAATCATTAATTATATTTTTATCACTTTTTAGTCTTCTCAACATAAACGGTTTAATAATAGTACTCAATTTCAGAACATTATCTGTTGAAGAACTTTTTATATCATAATTTTGTCTAAATTCTTTTTCAGTACCTAGCAAACCTGGATTCAAAAAATCATAAATTGACCATAAGTTCAATAAATTATTTTCAATAGGAGTTCCAGTAAGGGCAATTGCCATATCTCTTTTTAAACTTTTTATTTTTTTGGCTTGAAGTGTACTAGGATTTTTAATAGCTTGAGCTTCATCTAAAATAACTATTCCCCACTCATTCTCATATAATGCTTGCAATCTTTGAGAAATTTGATATGTAGTAATTACTAAAAACGAACTAAAAATTTTATTAATATCAGAACTAATTTTATTTGCAACATAATAATTCATATTAGGAGTAAATTTATTAATTTCACTGACCCAGTTTGCTATTAAAGATGCAGGAACAATTAAAAGTATTTTTTTCGAGCTAATTTTTTTATAAGTTTCAAGAAAAGCTAATATTTGAATTGTTTTACCTAATCCCATGTCATCTGCTAAACAAACTCCAAACTCATACTGTGTCATTCCTAGCAACCATTTATATCCATCATATTGATATGGTCTTAAAACTCCATGAAAATTATCTGAAACTTCAAGCAAATCAGGAAATGAATTTAAATTTTTATAAGCAATATTTTTAAGCCAATCTTCTTCTGAAAACTCTATATTAACATCATTATCAACCTTTTTTGTCGAAGAATATAATCTTAATACCTCTGCAAATGTCGTTCCATCTTTATTTAATTCTTCATACTGATTAAGTAAATTAAACAATTTTTCTTTATTTACTTCAACCCATTTTCCTTTTATAAAAGACAATCCTTCACTTTGAATTAATAATTTTTCAATCTCTTCTTTTTGTATAGGCAAACCATTATAGTACATTTTGGGAGAGACCGAAACTAAATTGCTTCTTCCGAAGAAACCGAAGCCATCTCTTCGGCGTTGATCAATATCTATTTTTACAGAAGTGTTTTCTTCTCTTTGAATCCACCAATTTGGTATCCTGCAAACTATACCATTTTTTTCATATAAAGGAACTTCCTTTAAAAATATATAAGCTTCCTCTATAGTTATATATATTGGTGAAAAAATTTCACCAGTTTCAATTAATTTTTTTATGAAATTACTTTCTCCTGCAACTACATATAAAGATTTTGTTAAATTTTTTAATTCATTTTCAGAATCCTTATACTCTATTAAAGCATATTTTAAAGGATAATGTTTAACTTTATTGTCTTTTCTGGTTGAATATGTTGCCATAAATGCAAATGAATTATTATCTTCTCTAGATTCTACCAAATGAAAATATACTCTAGAAGGAATAACTAAAGTTTGATTTTTCTCTGTAAAATATGAATCAATGCTTCCGTCAAAATTATCAATTTCATTTTTAAAAACACTAAATAATTCATATATAATGTTTTTTACCCATTTTTCATTAACAAACTCATTACCCAAACAATAAGGTTTATTTTTTACAAAGTTTGTTAAATCACTTTGTTCTACATTCAATTCAATATTACTACGCAATATTTCCAATTCTGGTGTATTTAAAATTGTTTTTATTACATAATTAGCAATTGTCCTAAGAAACTTAGTTGACGAATACTTAATATATTCATTTGAAAAAGCCAAATTATAAACAATATAAAATCGTAAATCATTTGTTGCTTTTATTTCTTCTTCAGTCAAATTTATATAATCAACTTTAAAATCTTTTTCATTAAAAATAAAATTATATTCCATATAAAACGCCAACTTCCCATAGAATGTATAAAATAAATAAATCAAATGATTTTCTAAAAGAATAACATTTGCAAATATATATTTTATTTTTTTATCAAATCATCTAATAATTTATCTATATTATTAATTTTTTTACTAATTATAGAATCCAAATCTGGAATTGAGTTTAAGTACTCCTTTATTACTTCAAACTCATCTCTTATATCAAGACCAAGATGTCTTTTTTGATCTATTTTAAATTGCAATTCTCTTCTTTCTTGATTAAATTCATCTAATTTCTTATTAAATTTTTCATAAGAAACAATTATCTCATCATCACCATATTCAATCGCTTCTTCTGAATAACCAACCTTTTCAGCTAATTCTTTAAAATCTAAATCTAAGTATTTTTCAAAGGCTTTTAAAGTTAATAAAGCTGGCTTTTCTCTAACACCCTTTTCAATATTATTTATTTCAGTATGACTTACATCACACAATTTTGCTAATTGTCTTGCGGAAAGTTTTTTTTCTTTTCTAGCATTTTTTACTAATTCTGCTATACTCTTATCATACACCATTTATAAAACCTCCATTAGTTATAGCTAAATTGTAGCATACTTATGAAGAAATTAAAAGATTTTATTGGAAACTAGTTGACAGTGATATTTTTATGGTGTATTATTGCAATATGGAAACTAATTTCCAATAAATCAAAAATAGAAAGGAGGGTAGAAATGTCCTATTCAGAACTATTCAAATTAATATCATCTCCATGGTGTTCAACTAACGATATAAAGTTAATTGCCAGATGTGGTAGAGATACAGCCATCAAAATAAGAAAAGAAATTGAAAAAAATGGTAAATCCCTACCCCGTGCTAAGACAATATGTGTTCCAACACAAAAAGTTATCGAATATCTTGGACTAGATCTTAATTACATCAAAGAAATGGCACAAAATGAAGAAACACTAAATATTTATAGGACTTCACAATATGCCAGCATATCAAAATAAAAAAACTAAGAAGTGGTATTTTAGAACTTATGCTGATGATCCATTTGGAAATAGGAAACAATATGAACGAAGTGGCTTTGAAACAAAAAAATTAGCTCTTGAAGCTGAATCTATATTTAAACTTGATAATAAAGAAGTTAAAACTGATACAACATTTCAAGAACTATATGATAATTATATAGAATTCAAAGAATTTCATTTAAAATCACAATCTATGAGAGCGTTAAAAAGCAGATTTGAAAATCATATATTACCCTATTTTAAAAACTATAGGATAGATAAAATAAATGAAATAGTTTATTTAAATTGGCAAAAGGAAATCGAAAAAAAGAATTATAAATACAAATATAATTCATCACTTCATGGTGCAATGGTTAATATTTTAAATTATGCTATCAAATTCAATTACCTTAAAAGAAATATAGCTATTGATTCTGGAAATTTTAAAAGAAAAGACGACTTAAAGAAAAATGTTAATTTTTGGAGTTATGAAGAATATCAAAGATTTATTAAAGTAGTAAATAATAATGTTTATAAAGCATTATTTGATACACTTTACTATACGGGAATTAGAGAGGGAGAAGCTTTAGCATTAAATTGGAATGATTTTAAAGATAATTATTACCTCGATATAACGAAAACTATATCAAAAGAGTCAATTAATAATGAACGAATAATAAATACCCCTAAAACGGCTAATTCTGTGCGTAAAATAAAGATTGATAATGAACTTATAAAAGAATTGAACGAATTAAAAGAGTTTTATAAAAAATTTGAAGGTTTTGAAGATAATTGGTTTATATTTGGAGGTTTAAAACCACTAGCACCAACTACAATAGGAAGAAAAAAAGATGAATATTGTAAAATTGCAAAAGTCAAAAAAATAAGGATACATGATTTCCGACATAGTCATGCATCCTTACTCTTATCACAGAATGTACCTATAACAGTCATTTCCCAAAGACTAGGTCATTCTGATATAAATATGACACTCAATACCTATTCCCATATGATTCCAAAAGATGAAGACAAGGCTGTTAACATCTTGGAACATCTTAAGAAAACATCAAATATTTAAGGGATTTTTAAGGGATAATGAACATCATTTTATTATAAAAGCCCTAATTACAGGGCTTTATAATCTAAATGGTCGAGAAGACAGGATTCGAACCTGCGACCCCTAGTTCCCAAAACTAGTGCACTACCAAGCTGTGCTACTTCTCGATTTATAATGGTGCGCCCATAGGGAGTCGAACCCCAAACCTTTTGATCCGTAGTCAAATGCTCTATCCAATTGAGCTATGAGCGCATAAGACTAGTTCGTCTTTTTATAAACGCAAATACATTATATCTTTATTTTATGCAAAATGCAAGTTTTTTTTACAAATTGTTATTTAAAATTCAAAGTGCCCATATATACTTGTCATGGGAAATAAGTTATAGAAATTAGTCAAGGACGAACAAAGTGAGTTCATCTTGATCCTTGACTAATTATACTATA
>CANRKG010000034.1 GCA_947631155.1 uncultured Bacilli bacterium | reverse complement strand
AGCTGCTGAAAATGCTCAAAGAGCTGATCAATAATTTTTTCATATTAAATATTCATCGTTTGATGAATATTTTTTTGTAAAAAAAAAAAGCCTATTTGGCTTCTATTATTAGTTTAATAGCTGTCCTTTCTTCACCATCTATAGCAATATCTGAAAATGCAGGTATACAAACTAAATTTTTACCAGAAGGGGCAACAAATCCTCTCGCAATTGCAATTGCTTTAATCGCCTGATTTAATGCTCCTGCTCCTACAGCTTGTATTTCTACTACACCTTTTTCTCTAAAGACATTAGCAAGAGCTCCTGCAACACTATTTGGATTAGATTTACTACTTACTTTGAGTATTTCCATATATATTATTCATTCCTTTCTATGATTAATATATATGTATTTATTTCAAAGAAAATAACAAAAATTATAATTGAGTTTCTAATATTAATTGATACTAATCAATCTTATTAATAGCATCTTTTATAATATCAACAGAAGCTTGTAATCTTTTGGTTTCTTCGTCTGTTAGTTCTACATATATTCTTTGATTAACTCCCGATTTATTAATAACAGCTGGTGTTCCCATATAAATATCATTGTGCTTATCATAATTTGATACAGTAATTACCCTATTTTCATCACTCAATATTGCATTAGTAATCATTGCTAGACACATTCCAATTCCATAATAAGTAGCACCTTTTCGATTAATAATTTCATAAGCAGCATTTTTTACTTCACTTTCTATTTCTGTTAAATCTTTTTCATCAATGAAATTATAGATACTTTGAATTCCAACATTAGCGTTAGACCATGGAACGAATTCTGAATCACCATGTTCTCCTATAACATAAGCATGAATATTTTTAGGACTAATTCCTAATTTAGATCCAACTAAATATCTTAATCTAGCAGTATCTAAACTTGTTCCTGTTCCGAATACTTTACTAGTATCAAATCCAGAGTATTTCCAAGTTAAATATGTCATCACATCCAATGGATTGGTTGCAACCAAAAAGATTCCATCAAAACCACTGTTGACTACTTCTTTTACTATAGTTTTAAATATTTTGCTATTTTTATTAATTAAATCCATTCTGGTTTCTCCTGGACTTTGATTAGCACCTGCTGCTAATACAACTAAAGTTGCATCATGACAATCTGCATAATCACCAGACTTGATGTCTATTTTACTTGGGGAAAAAGCTAAGCAATGATTTAAATCCATTACTTCTCCTTCAACCTTTTCTTTATTAATATCTACTAATACCAACTCATTTACATTAGTTCTTTGATTTAGTAATGCATAGGCATAGCTCATGCCGACATTTCCACAACCGATAAGTACTACTTTATTTTTCATTTATAATTCCTCCTATAATAATTTTATTATATCCTACCATTTATTTTTTGACAATTATTAAATTTCTACAAAAAAAGAGGGTTAAACCTCTATACTACATATTATTTTGACCACTTTCTGGAGCTTGTACTACAGGTGTTATTGGTGTTACAGGAGCTTCAGTTACTGCAGGGGCAACTGGCGTTTCAGCAACTACTGGAGTAACTGGTGTTTCAGCAACTGCTGGAGCAACTGGCATTTCAGCAACTGCTGGAGTAACTGGTGTTTCAGCAACTGCTGGAGTAACTGGTGTTTCAGCAACTACTGGAGCTACTGGTGTTTCAGTTACTGCAGGGGTTGCTTGAGAAATCACAGGTTGTGATTCTACAGCTGGAGTTACATTTGGAGTCTGTGTAGAAATAACTTGAGTATTTTCTAATGGATCTGCTCCTCCATATATTTGATGATTATTATTATTAACATTAATATTCGAAACTGTTGGGTCTGCTCCTCCATAAATAGATACTGGTTGAGTAGCAACAGGTGTTGCATCCGGTGTAGATATTGGAGTTACTGAAGAACTATCACTAATTGAAGGTACTTCGGGTGTTACTGCTACAGTAGGCTGCTCAGATACAGCTACACTCGGAGTATCAACAGTAGTTGTAACAACTGGAGACTCTTCTTGCGATGCAATAGTCTCCGCAGATTGTAGTTCTGGATTTGGACTAGAAACATCACTAGTACCTACAGTTGGAGATACTTCAGATGCTATTGGAATATCTATTGCTGGAATTTCAGCTGCTGCAGTATCAGTCGTTGAACCTACCTCTACAGATGGAACTGTTGGAGTTACTGCAGAATCTGGTTGAGGCGTTAATGATATTTCTGGTTGACTCGTAACAGTAGTATTAGTAATTGACATATCTGGTGTAGATGACATATCAGTGCTACCAACTAATGAAGGTTGTGGTTGTGATAAAACTTCGCTAGTGGTTGCATTAGTTACTTGTGGCTCTACACTTACACTTGGTGTATTCATTGATGGTGGTGTTGTAGCTATTGTTGGTGGTTCTGATTGAAGGCTTAGTTCAACAGGACTAGAAATATCTACATTATTTCCAGGCACACCAATACTCGCATCCGTTGGATTAATTGTACTCTGGGTATCTGTTATAGAAGTTGAATTAACTTCAGGTCCAGCAGGTGGAGTTAATCCTGATGTATTGACTTCTCCATTTGTTTCTGCTGTAGTATTAGCAACCTTTTCTTTCTTTTGTTTTTTACCTGATGTTGTAATAAATATTATTAAAGCAATTATTAATAATAATACTCCTCCTGTTATCAACATTCCAGGTACTGTTAAGAACCAACTAAAATCCATATATATCTACTCCCTATCTATTCCCATATATTTACATAATAACAAAAAAAAAGGTCAAATGCAAATAATTATTACTTTTGACATATTTTTACAATGTAAACATTGTCCAATAATCACCTTTTGAGGGATATAATTCCAATTCCATCCATTCTTTGGTTACAGGATGACAAAAACCCAAATAATAAGAAAATAGGGCTAATTGAGTTTTATCTTTTTTACCATAACGTTGATCACCACATAATGGATAATTCCTACTAGCAAATTGAACCCTAATCTGATGATGACGACCTGTTTTTAATTCAATTTTTACTAATGTTTTATTTTCTCGTTTATTAATTTGGACCACTTTATATTTTAATTCTGCATATTTTCCTTCATCTTTGGTAGAAACTACAGTATTACCATTTTTTTCTCTTTTCAAATAATCTATAAACGTATCTTCTTTATTTTCAACTATTCCATCTATAACTGCTATATATCCTTTTTGAAATTTATGTTCTTTAATACTTTTACTAAGCCTATTAGCAGCTTTAGATGTTTTAGCAAAGACCATTAATCCTCCAACAGGTCTATCTAAACGATGAACTAAACCTAAATATACATTTCCTGGCTTATTATATTTTTCCTTTAAATAAGCTTTCACTATACTTATCATATCAAGATCCTTAGTAATATCTTTTTGGCTTAAAATATTAGGTTTTTTTTCGACAACAATTATATGATTATCTTCATATATAACATTTAATTTATTCATTATTTTCCCATCTTCCAAAAATACCACAAGGTAATACTAAGTTACTATTTTTTATTGGTAATCCTATTTCTCCACAACTTATTTTTCCTTTATGTTCTTTATCCACAATAATTGTTAATAAATTTTTTAAAACTGTTGGTGATAGACCTGTAGTATAGGAGTTAATTAAGAAAAATAACGGTTCTTCACTTAAAATTTGACTACATAAATCTACTAAATTAGCTAAATCTTTTTCTAAACTCCAAACTTCTTTATTGCTTCCTCTTCCATAGCTAGGAGGATCCATAATAATGGCATCATATTTATTTCCTCTACGAATCTCTCTTTTTACAAATTTAATGACGTCATCAACTATATATCTAATATTTCCATTTTCAAGGTGTGATGCTTTTACATTTTCTTTGCACCATTCTACCATTCCTTTTGATGAATCAACATGAACTACACTAGCACCAGCTTTTAAGCAAGCAACACTAGCTCCTCCCGTATATGCAAATAAATTTAGTACTTTAATTTGTCGTTTACTTTTTTTAATTTTATCCATCATAAAATCCCAATTATAAGCTTGTTCTGGAAATAATCCAGTATGTTTAAAACCCATTTGTTTAATATTAAAATGTAAATTCTTGTAAAAAACAGGCCATGATGCTGGTGTATTCTTTAAATTTTGCCAATAACCTCCACCTTTATTACTTCTGTGATAAATTGCGTTAATTTTACCTTCATATTTTAACTCTAAATCTCCATTATTCCAAATAATTTGAGGATCTGGTCTTAATAAATATATATTATTCCAACGTTCATATTTTAATCCATTAGAAGCATCTATTATTTCATAATCTATCCAATCTTTTGCTATATTCATAATATTTCTCCTACTTATTATTACTTTCATAGATAAGGGCTTCATATAATATATCTACAATATGATTCGATGGCTGTAGATGATACTTTTTAATAATTTTTTCTATAATATCTTCTGAAAAACTCATCCCTAAATATGAAAATATTGATTCCTTTTTATTAGTAAGTTCTGCCAAAAATTTTTCTGTATATAAATTATCAATAATTAATAAATCATAATCTTGACACCATTTTTTAAAATCACGTAAAATTTTATTAGAATTTTTTACGTATTTAAAATCTTTTTTATCATAACTAATCATGTTTTTAATATCTTCATTTTGGATTAAATTTGGTTTTAATCTATAATCAAAGCGATCTTTTAATAATAATCCTTCTAACTTTAAGGCTGACAATTGAACAATTTCACCTTTTTCTGGAGTAACCGCAGTTGGAATTATTTCTAAAATTATATATTTTTTATTATCCATTTTATCACCACATTTATTATAACATATATTAAAAATAATAATAGAATAACTATTATTATTTATGAACTATAACCTCAGTTCCCACTTTTGCCTTATTAAATATTGTTTTTACTTTTGCATATGGTGTATTTACACAACCATGACTTCCATTATAATGATAAATATCACCACCAAAACTACTACGTCTAGAATCATGAATATAATAAGAATTATAAAATTTTAAAACATATTCAGAAAGGTATTCATAAGAATGATGCTCCCCTATCATTTTATAATCTCTATTTTTAGAATATATTTCAAATATTCCTTCTACTGTGGGAGTAGTATCTTTACCTGTAACCACATCTGTCTCTAGAAATTTCTTACCTTTTTTATAGTATGTTAACTTCTGATCAGAAATATCTACTTCTATATAGTTTTTTCCAACATTTTTAATATTCTTACGTCTAACATATCCTTTAATATTTTTGTTATTCTTCTTATATTTTACTAAAGACCAACCATTAATTCTTCCTACTTCTTTTAATTTCTGTAATTCATCTATTTTTGCTACAACTTTACTATCTTTAGATGGAGCTGCTTTTACTTTTATTTTTCTATATGTAGATAAAGGTTTTTTAAATTTTTCTTTACTATCTTTAAGACTAAAAACAATATTATCGCATTTTTTAATCGTATTTATATTTTGTTCATTTATATTTTCATTTATAGTAATATCTGGCATAGGTTGTTCTATAATAGTTGGTGGGTTTTTTACTTGAGCAGAATCTGTTTTTTTATTTATACATCCTGAATGGGTTAGTAAAATTGCATTAGCTAAAACCATTGAAAGAATTGCTTGATTTTTTATATGTACTTTCATAATTTCACTCCATTTACTTATAAGTTCTCATATTATATCATATTTTTCTAAAAAATCAATATTAAAAAAATCAATCTACAGATTGATTTTATAAATACTTTTTTAAAATTTCTACACTTTTTTCTTGCATAGATACATATTGGGAAATAATTCTATTAACTTCTTTATCAATTTTTTTATTATTCAAAATTTTTCTTCCTTCTATAATTCCCATATTAATACCATTTAACAATAGTTCTGCAATCTTGGAATTACTTTTATCCGAGAAAGTTTTCATTTCAATTCCATACCAAGTCATTGCTTTATTCATCATATTAGTTTCATGTGGCTTATCATCATTATATTTTGGATATATTTCTTCTACTTGTTTAGCAATCTTAGAATAATCATCATACTGTGTATTTAAAATTTCTTTTAACTCTTCATCTTCTACTTTGTCTAAAACAAATGATATAGCATCTTTACCCATACAAGCTCCTTTGTGAATTTCATCTAATGCATTAATGTTTTCTTCTTTCATAAAAATCCTCCTAATATTAAGATGGAAGATTTTTATAAATTTATACAGGGATTTTTAAGACTTGACCTATACTTAAGTTATCACTTAATAAGTTATTTAAACTTTTAATTGCTGCAACAGTCGTATTATATTTTCTAGCTATAGAATACAGTGTATCATTTCTTACTACTGTGTACATAATATAATCAACTTGAGTGGTAATTGGTATTTTTAAAACTTGACCTATTTGTAATGTATTACTACTTAAATTATTTAAACTTTTAATTGCATCAACTGAAGTAGAATAATTTCTAGCAATTGAATATAGAGTATCACCACTTTGAACAATATAATTTATATAAGAACTTTGTTGAGGTTCGGGTATATTTAACACTTGACCTATCTGTAAGATATCACTTGTTAAATTGTTAATTCTTCTTAATTCTGTAACAGTTGTATTATATTGTCTAGCAATCGAATATAGAGTATCTCCACTTTGAACAGTATACTTAATATAATTATTTTCAGAAGTAGTTGGTATTTTTAATATTTGCCCTACTTTTAAAACATCGCTGGTTAAATTATTTAGTCTTTTTAGCTCAGTAACAGTTGTATTATATCGTCTCGCTATAGAGTATAGTGTATCGTTTTTTTCTACAATATAGGTAGACTGATTATTTCCCATTTCATTATTATTTCCATCATTATTATCAAGAACACAAGAATTTAAATTACCATATAAAGAATTTAATAAACTCCAAGTTTGATTGTTAACAACTCCACTAGCCGTTAAATTATTATTTAATTGAAATCTTTTTACTGCATTTTCTGTTTCTAAATCAAAAGTCCCATTTATAGGTCCTGTATAATATAAAAGTGCTTTTAATTTAGTTTGTAAATCACTTACATAACTACCTTCAGAACCAGAACTTAAAGTTGGATTTTGTCTTAACAAAATTCTTGCTTGCTCTGTATATTGGAATAAGCTATCCCATGTTTTTTTATCGACTACTCCTGTTTTGTCTAGTCCTGCATCTTCCTGAAAAGCCTTTACACCAACTTCTGTAGCTAAGCCAAAACTACCTGTAATCATTGCATTATAAAATCCTAGGATTTTTAACTTTTCTTGTAAAATTTTAACATTATCACCTGTATCTCCTAATTGTAATATTTCATCCATAAAGTTATCACCTCTATCAATTATATGCATTTATTACTAATATATTATATATAATATAATGAGGTGAATTATGGCAAAGGGATATTTAAAAATTAATGTATATAATGATACTGTGGCCAATCCTGTCAAAAATGCCACTGTTAATATTTTAAAAAATGAACAAGAAATATTTACAACTACTACTAATGAAAACGGTCAAACTGAGTTAATAACTTTGGATACTGTTAATAAAAGTTATTCCGAAGAAGAACAATATGGAACTAGACCTTATGAAACATATGATATTGTAGTTACAGCTTTAGGATTAACTAACACTAGATTAAATGGCGTGCAAATTTTTGATGGTGTAACTTCTATACAAGATATTTATATGACATCTATTGATGATACTCAAACTGAAGATATTGAGTCAATAACGCCAAACACATTATGGGGTGATTATCCTCCTAATATTTGGAATGAAGAAACATCCGAAGATCAACAAATCGCACCAATTATTTTAAAACAAGTTTTAGTTCCTCCAACTATTGTGGTTCACGATGGCATTCCAAGTAATTCTAGTGCTCCTAACTATACGGTTCAATTTACTGATTATATAAAAAATGTTGCTAGTAGTGAAGTTTATAGTACTTGGCCAGAAGAAACAATTAAAGCTAATATTTTGGCAATTATATCTTTTACTTTAAATAGAATTTATACAGAATGGTATCGTAGTAGAGGTTATGATTTTACAATTACTTCTACTACTAGTTATGATCAAAAATATACTAGGAATGGAACTATATTTGAACCTATCTCAAAAATAGTTGATCAAATATTTACAGAATATATTAGAAGTGGAATTAGAATGGAACCACTCCTAGCCCATTATAAAAGTAATACTACAGAAGAAGGATATCTCAGTCAATGGGGTGCAAAAGACTTAGGTGATAAGGGTTATACCGCTCTACAAATTTTAAGATATTATTATGGAGATAATATTAATATTTATACAGCTGAAACAACACAAAGTTATCCATATTCATTTACGTCACCCTTAAAAGAAGGAGATTGTAGTATTGATGTTTATATCTTACAAAATTCTTTAAACTATATTAGAGGAAGCTATCCAGGGATACCCGTAATACAAAATCCAACAGGTTACTTTAATAATGATACTGAAGATGCAGTTAAGACATTTCAAAGTATTTTTTCTTTATCACAAACAGGAACTGTTAACTATCAAACATGGTATAAAATTTCATACATTCTATCTGCTGTAAAAGATTTAACTGAAAGTGTTTATAGTTAAAATAAAAAGACCTACAGAGGTCAATTTTTATTTCTTTGTTTTTGGAATACTTTAGCTATTGTTTCTTCTGCTTGTTGATATTCAGATAAATCCAATATTTTTATATCTGTTATATTAGCAACATATTTTTTTGCTTCTTCAAAATCGTCTAAATCCATTATACTTCCCGTAAAGTCGGCACGGTAAATATCAACAAATTTTAATGAACCATCTATTATTACATCTGTTAGTTTTGTTCCACGCAAACTTGCATCACGTACTTTTTGAGGATCTAGGACTGCTCCTTTACTTCCGGTAAAATCTGTTTCTTGAACTTTAACTTTATCTAATGAACCAGCTATTTCTACATCTTTTAATTTAGTTTTATATAAGTTTTTACCTTCTATCATTTGAGGATCTAGGACTGCTCCTTTACTTCCTGTAAAATCTGCTTCTCTTACATTAACAAAATCTAATTTTCCTTTTATTTCTACATCTGTTAATTTTGTTAGATATAAACTTTTGTTTCTTACTTTTTCAGGATCTAGGACTGCTCCTTTACTTCCTGTAAAATCTGTTTTCTCAACATATACATCATCAAATGAACCAGCTATTTCTACATCTTTTAATTTAGTTGACATTAAAATTTTTCCATATACTTTTTGGGGATTTATTACTACTCCTTTACTTCCAGTGAAATCTACTCCTAAAACATCAATCCCGTCAAATGATATATTACTTAAATCTAATAATTTCCATAAATTATCGGGTATAGCAAATTTATTTTTTTTAAAAATTATACTTTGTAATATTTCCTTATTTATATCTAGATTTATAGGGTCTTTTCCTCCGCTTTCTTTATACTCTCTTAATCCTTCAACTACTGATTCTCTTAATTTTTCTATCCTTTTATCTTTCATAATTTTTCTCCTTAAATTGTATTTTATTATAACATAATTTTATTTATTTGTTTTTTGAAATATTTTAGCTATTTTTTCTTCTGTTTCTTTAATTATATCTTTATTTGGATCTATTATTTCTACATCTGTTAAATTTGTTCCTAATTCTTTTGCTGCTATTGCTATATCTAAATCCATTTTTGCCCCTTTGCTTCCTGTAAAATCTGCACCATCAACATATACACCATCTAATGAGCCTTTTATTTCTACATCTGTTAATTTTGTTCCTTCTAAACTGTTACCCCTTACTGTTTGAGGATCTAGGACTGCTCCTTTGCTTCCAGTAAAATCAGTTTTTTGAACATTAACAAGAAAAAATGAACCATTTATTTCTACATCTTTCAATTTTGCTTCATATAAACTCTTGTATTTTACTTTTTGAGGATTTATTACTACTCCTTTACTTCCTGTAAAATCTACTTTTTCAACATAAATTCCATCAAATGATACATCACTTAAATCTAATAATTTCCATAAATTATATGGTATAGCAAATTTATTTTTTTCAAAAAGTATACTTTGTAATATTACTTTATTTATATCTAGATTTATATGATCTTTTCCTCCACTTTCTTTATACTCCCTTAATCCTTCAATTACTGATTCTCTTAATTTTTCTATCCTTTTATCTTTCATAATCTTCCTCCCTAAATTGTGTTTTATTATAACATACTTTTATTTTTTTGCAAGATAATGTACAAAAAGAAACAAGTGAGATATTAAATAAGAAGAAATAAAATTACGAACTCGTTTGGTTACGTAAGTTTTAATGAAAGTGGTAATAGTAATTTTATTCACCAATACTTTTGTGAAACAAAAGAAAAATAACCTCTTTGCCTTTTCGTAAGATTAGGCAATTAAGGTTATTTTCATTTAAACTTTTCTTGAATAAAAACGAGGTTCAAAGGGAAGATTTTTTTGGCACACATCGTTACTGGTTTGTAAATATCACAGTGTACTACTTAGTTATCTAAAACTAGGTTTATCACCAAAATTCATTAACTATGAAGTTTCTTTTGAATCCACTCGCTGCACATGTTAATAAAGTTAATATTTTATCATTTAAAGACTACTCTACTTCATAATTTTAAACAGAACGATTTTTCCCATATGACAATATTTAAAAGTGAGTAAACTACACCTATTAAACAAATTATTATAAATATAATTACAACTAAATCTTTTAACTTCTGTTTTTTCATATTTCTCCCTTAATTATTACTTGCATATATATGCAGTAAAAAGCCTGTAAGGCTTGACAATGGTAGCTACCATTTGGTAGATTTTTTAGTCTGCCAATTGCCTTTGTCACTATTACTTACCCGTAAACGGGTCTGTATATTCCTTCAAACTTCTTTGATCTTTTATTTTATCTTCAAAATCTTGATTTTGTATATAACGTTTTATTGTATTTTTATTTAGTCCTACTGTACTCACGTAATATCCTTCTGCCCA
>CANRKG010000033.1 GCA_947631155.1 uncultured Bacilli bacterium | reverse complement strand
TGTGGTATAGCTGTATTAATATATTTTATTTTTAGAAAAAAATTAGGTTTAGAAATAACATCGTGGTTATGCATATTAGGTGCTTTACCATTTGCTGCAATAGGTTTTATAAAATACAACGGGATGAATATGGAAGACATTATAGTTGCTTTTATCCGTTCTGAAATATTAACACCTAAAGAATTAATATTTAAATCAAATAATTTTTACTATAAAGCTATAGAGCAATATTTAAACAATAATATTAAGGAGGAATTAAAAAAATGATTAAGTCATTAAATAACTTGAAGAAACAAGAACAAGTTGCATTTAAAATACCTAAAACTATACAAGAAGTAATTTCAATTGAAAAGGTGTATCAAAATGGAATTTTTTTAGTTGGTAAAAATAAATATTCACTATCATTTAAATTTACAGATATTAATTATGCAATAGCATCTCGTGAAGATCGTGAAAGTATGTTTTTAGATTATTCAGAATTATTAAATAGTTTTGATAGTGGTGCAATTACAAAAATTACTATCAATCTAAGGAGAATTAATCGTAAAAACTTTGAACAAGAAATATTACTTCCTTTTAAACAGGATGGATTAGATATTTATAGACAAGAATATAATCAGATGTTATTGGATAAGGCTATTAATAGTAATGGAATGATAAGAGAAATATATTTAACTATTACTATTTTTAAAAAGAGTTATGAAGAAGCAAGAAACTATTTTAGAAGAGTTTCTACTGATATAATTTCTCATCTTTCTAATCTTGGATCTAAATGTACACAATTGGATGCTATTGAAAAATTAAGGATCCTTCATGATTTTTACAGGGTTGGTGAAGAAGTATTTTATAGTTTAGATTTAAAAGATATGATGAAAAAAGGTCATGATTTTAAAGATTATATATGTCCAGATAGTTTTTCGTTTAAAAAAGACTATTTTGAAATGGGGAATAGATTTGGTAGAGTATTATTTCTAAAAGATTATGCTAGTTTCATTAAAGATTCATTTGTAACTGAATTGACTGAAATGAATGAAAATATGATGATGAGTATAGATGTAATTCCTATTTCAACTGATGAGGCAGTTAAAGAAATTGAGAATAGATTACTTGGTGTAGAAACAAACATTACTAATTGGCAACGAAAACAAAATGCTAATAATAATTTTTCAGCAGTCATTCCTTACGATATGGAACAACAAAGAAAAGAAAGCAAAGAGTTTTTAGACGACTTAACTACGAGAGATCAACGAATGATGATTGCCAATTTAACATTAGTGTTAACAGCTGATACAAAGGAAAAGTTAGATGCAGATACTGAAGCAATACAAGCAATAGGAAGAAAACATTTATGCCAAATTTCTACATTATATTTTCAACAAATGGACGGATTAAATACTGTTTTACCAATAGGTGTTAGAAGTATAAAAGCTGAAAGAACACTAACTACTGAAAGTTTAGCAGTACTAAATCCATTTAGAGTTCAAGAAATATTTGATAAAGGTGGGATTTATTATGGAGAAAATGCTATATCTCATAACTTAATAATGGTAAACAAAGCCAACCTTTTAAATCAATCATCTTTTTTATTAGGAGTACCTGGTAGTGGTAAATCATTTAGTGCTAAAGAATTAATTACCTTTTTAGCTTTATCTACAGAAGATGACATATTAATATGTGATCCAGAAGCTGAATATTCAGCATTAGTTAATTCAATGGGTGGACAAGTAATTAGTATTTCAGCAAGCAGTAAAGATCATATAAATGCAATGGATATGACAGAAGGGTATGGTGATGGAGTTAATCCGGTTGTTGATAAGTCAGAATTTATCCTCTCCCTTTTTGAGCAACTTGATAAAAAAGGATTAGGTCCAAAAGAAAAATCTATTATCGATAGATGTACTGCTCTTGTATATGATGACTACCATAAAACAGGTATTGTTCCTACATTAATGTCACTAAGAACTAAACTATTAGAACAACCAGAAAAAGAAGCAGGCGAACTTGCTCTATCACTAGAATTATTTACTAATGGCTCTTTAAATGTATTTGCACATGAAACTAATGTCAATATCAATAGCAGGATAATATCTTATGACATTTATAAACTTGGTAAACAATTAAAAACTATGGGATTACTAGTAATTACTGATGCTATGATAAATCGTGTATCAGAAAATTATAAAAAAGGGAAGAGAACTCATATTTTTATAGATGAAATTCATGTTCTATTTGAAAATGAATATTCTGCTAACTTTTTTAATAGTGCATGGCGACAATTCAGGAAAAGAAATGCTTATCCCACAGCAATTACTCAAAATGTGGAATATTTATTATCTTCTGTTGATGCCTCAACCATGCTATCAAATAGTGAATTTATTGTAATGTTAAATCAGGCAGCAACAGATAGAAAAGAACTTGCAAGATTATTAAATATATCAGATGAACAAATGAGTTATATTACAAATGCAGATGCCGGTTGTGGATTAATAAAGTATGGAAATTCATTAGTTCCATTTATTAACAAATTTCCTACTAATACAAAATTATATAAATTAATGACTACTAAACCAGAAGATAAAAATTAAAATAAGCCCTATAAGGTTTTATACCTTATAGGGTATTTATTTTTTTGTGAAAGAGGTGAAAATATGGCTGATATAAAAACTAGAGATACAATTAAGAAAACGATTAAATCAATTAATAAAGGAATTATAGCAACAGAAAGCTTTAAAGATAATATGGTTAACATTAAGCAAAAGGTTGAACAATATACATCAGATAATAACGATAATAATCTTTCTGAAGAATTTTCCAATCAAAGAAACATGATGGTTAAAAATATAAATGAAATAAATGAGTGTGGTAAAAAAACATTAATAAAAAGCAAACAAAATATAGTTAAAATAAAAAACACACCTAAAAATATAATAAATACAATTAAACAAACAAAGAAAGATATAAGAACATCTAGGGAAGTATTAAGAAAAAGTAAAAAAGTAAAAGAAGAAAGTATTAAAACGAGTCAAAAAGCAATTAAGATGACTAAAGATACTGCAAAAGTTGTAGCCAAAACAACTAAAACAATTATAGAAGCTAGTGTGAAAATTATTAAAGCATTATATGATGCATTATCATCATTGATAGCTTTTATATTTGCAGGTGGATGGGTTGCTATAATAATCATAGTTATAATTTGTATGATAGGACTTTTACTTGGATCTGGTTTTGGAATATTTTTTATGGATGATATGAATAAAGAATACACAGTAAGTAATCTTATTTATGAAACTAATATAGAAGTTAATAATATTGTAGAATTAAGAAAGTCAATTTATAAATACGATAGAGTAGAAGTAAATGTAGAATTTAATAGATGGAATGAAATATTAGCTATATATGCAGTAAAAAGTAATATAGATTATGATAATAATATTTATGAATTAAATTTAACCAATAGTTCAATATTAAAGTCTATGTTTTGGCAAATGAATAAAATCGAATCAGAAGTAAAAATAGAAAAGGTATCAGATTTTAAATATGAAAAAGTTTTATATATTAATTTAGTTAGTGAAACATTGGAAGAAATGATGAATAAAAATTTATTAACCACAGAGCAAAAAAATAAAGTTAATGAATTATTAAATATTCAATAAAATATTACGAAAAAATAAAACTCGCTATTTTAGCGAGTTGAGTCTTCAAATTAGCAATTACTTTAACTAATAATATATGATATTGTTTTTTATATAAACAAAAATAATTTTTATATTTAAAAAAACAAATGAAAATATCGAATTATTAGTAGTTTTATAATTATGCAATAACAAATAAAAAAGTACAAAAAAGTGTCCTTATACATAGGCAAAACCACATGCTATCAATGTGATAATAAATTCGGTGATTGTTTTGAAAATAATTCAAATTTATGAAATGTATGAAAAGTCATCAAAATGGGATATGGTGGAAATCAGAAAAAGAATTTGCATGAATATTAAAAGAATTAGGAAAGAACATTATGATGAATATAAAAAACTTTATGATAATAAAAAAAGTACTGAAAATCCTTATAGTACTATAAATATTTCTTCGTTACTAGGAATATCCAATAAGTATTATCAAAGATTAGAAAATGCGAATGATAAGTATAAATATATTAGCAGCGATAATCTTTATAAATTAGCAGATATTTTTGAAATCAGTATTGATGAATTTTACAAATAAAAAATCTAATGTTTAAGATGGTGGTTTAATGGATCAAGTTAAAGTAGGTAAATTTATTTCGGAACAAAGAAAATTACATGGATTAACTCAAGAACAACTTGGAGAAAAATTAGGCATTGGAGGTAGATCTGTTTCTAAATGGGAACGTGGTGTGAATATGCCAGATATAGAAAAATTAGAGCAACTATGCGACATTTTAGATGTTAGTGTTATAAGTATGTTAAATGGTGGTAAATCAATTTCTATAAATAATAAAAGTGAAAATATGTCGCTTTTTACCACAATAAAGTATTATATTAAAAATACAAAAAAACTTTATTTGCTTATATTTATTATACTAACTGTCTTTATTCTTTTTGGATTTTCATTATTATTTTTATTTAATAATTATAATAAAAACAAAATATATTCTATTAATAGTTTAAATAATAATTATGAAATACAAGGATATTTAATTTTTAATCAAGCTCAAAATATTTTTGTTATTAATGAAATAGATTTTCAAGGTGATATAGTTGGGACGATAGATGAACCTTTAATAAAATCAATAAACATAAATGTATTATATGAAAATAAAGAAATAATGTCTTATTCAGAAAATATAACAGACGATATGAATAATAGATTAAGCTCAGTAATGAATACTTTGTCATTTTCTATTGAAGAAAACAAAGAAAATAATTCAAATATAATAAATTATAATACTGATCTTTCAAAAATAAAGATAAATATCGAATATATAACAATAGATGATATTAATGAGCAATTAGAAGTGGATATAAATTTTAAAGAAACTTTTGCAAACGATAAAATAGTTTATTAATATATCGCCTAAAAAGCCACATAATTCGCTTGCAATAATGTTTAATATTTATTAAATATATTGTAATCTCCAATAAAGGAGGTAATATATGAAAAAAGTATTGATGCTTTTTATAATGTTTATAGTTTTGCCTTATATAGTTTGTGCTAAAGGTAATGAAACTATTTTAGCAGAGCAAACTAAATATTATAAGACTATATATTTTGACAATGAGTTGACTTATATGATGAATAATTCAAATATTAGTAGGACTTTAGAAATAACTAAAGATGAGTATGATTCGTATGAAAAAGACAAATACTCATTAAATGGTACCATAGAAACTGAATATAAGAAACTGACAGTAACTATTTCTAGTATTAATTCTTACTACAGATATAAAGTTAATTTAGAATGGAAAAGTATACCCAAAATAAGAAGCTATGACACAATTGCAATAGGATTTCCAGCTAGTGTAAAACCTAAATTGAGGCCAATCTTTTCAGAAGATTATTGTACAGACAAAGGTAAATGCTACAATACAACTGGATATCACTTTTTGTATAGTGGTGATAATGGCGTCGGGGTAACATTTCAAGTTCCAACTGGTAATCTGAAATCATTAAATCAAACATTATATGTTGATATGCAAAAAAATACGAGTTCTACAATTATAGCACAATATGCTTATGGTGATTATGCTCATGCAGTTAAAACTATTTCTTTAAATAATGCCCAAAAATACAAAGTAAATACTGGTGGAATAATATATGAAGATACAAGTATTACTTATTATGATGCAATAAGCACTGCTAAGGCTACTTGGAATGGAAATTGGTAAAAAAAAACCTTTTTAGGTTTTTTTAATTTGGGTTATTAAGTTCTAATTCAAAATAATTAAATATGTTATAAAACATTTTTAAATCTTCATATTGATATTCAAGTTTTTTCTCATAATACATTTTTATCTCATCTTTTGCACCTAAATGAGATATTTTATCATTTCTATAAAAATCACGAAAGTTTAATCTTTCTCTAGCAGAATAGACAGAATTTATATAATTATATATAATTTCGTATTTTGTACCTAAAACATTTTCAATGTAAGTTGAATGAAAAGGAGGTGTATATAAATAATTGCTAATTTGATTTTGTTCTTCAAAAATAAAATAATCTTTTTTATTTAATATATCCATGTCAAAAATATTGCTAAAATCTGATTCTAATGAATAACATAAAGTACTATTTATTAAGTTGTAATCAGGATTGTTTGAATACTTTTTATCTAAAACATATTCTGCTTCAATATTTTCGTCTTGATTTACTACACAAAGGTTGTATAATTTGTCAGAAGCTTTATTATACATTGATTTTCCATCTAAATATATTTGTTCATCAATCTGACTAATATCAATTTTACTTTTTTCATTATATAATCTAATTAAGTTTGGCACACCTACAAAGATAATGATAATAATGATAATAATGATAATAATACCGATTATTATAATTTTTTTATTCTTTTTCATCCTTTTTCACCTAAAAAGACTTTAGCATAAAAATTAACTTTTGTAAACATTGATAAATATTTACATCGTATTATCTACTAGCAAGCGAGTACACTCGCTTTTTTTTAAACTCTATTTCGCCTATTAATACATGGTTAATTAAAATATTTATTAGTATATTTAAATTAAGAATTAGTATTTTAATTCTTAATTTAATATTGGAGGTGATTTATAATATGTAATTTGATAATTAATTGTAAAAAATAACAAATAATAGAAAGAAGGAGATTATTTTTGAAAAGGTTATTTATATTTTTTATAATGTCAATTTTTATATTTCCTACTATAATTTTTGCTGAAAGTAATAACACTTATTTTACAACCGCTTCTAATAAAAAGCTCAACTATGAAGAATATGAAACATTAAAAAATCTTGGTTATAATGATCAAATGATTAAAATGATGCCAGATGAATATATTGATAGAAACTTGACTGAAGATTTAGAATTAGTTTCTATGTCATCACACAAAATTGAAATGGATGGTATCAATGTAATAAAGGAATGCAATACTAGTCGCACAGGTGATGATGTAAAAAATGGAACTGTTACTTCAGAAAATTGTACAAAAATAGGTGAACAATTGCCGTTTTACACTATGAGTTGTGAACCTGGCGAAAAAGGTTGTAAAGATGATCCTAACCATGGTAGAACTCTAACAACCTATGTATTTTATTCTAATACTAATAAAACATATAAAATAGCTAATTATGTTGAATGGGATGGAAGTCCCGGTGATAAATATTTTGATATAAATGCAGTTGGTTTTAATACACCGGGTGTTGTTATTGTCAGAGATAGTCAAAAAGCATATCAGTCATATACTGAATATAAATCAATTCTTTTTGGAACTAAAGATGAAGAATTTAAAGTTATTAATTATTCTACTAATAGTGACCATTACAAATTTCATACAAATGCTATAGGAATAACAATGAATTTAGCAAATGGAAGTAAAATTGGATATAATACAAAAGATCATATATTATACCTAGAATATTATATTAAAAAAAGTGTTACAAACACTATTAATTCTTTGGATGTTGTTGGAAAATATAAACATTCTGAGTCAAGTGTAGATTTACTAGATTTCCTTGGCGTTGCTATAAGTGAAGAAATTTCTCCATTTGATATTGCTGTTTTAGTTACAAAATCAGCAGAGAAAAAATATGATGAAGGCAATCGTAATAATGTTGTTTTAGCTAATATAGGGTGGTAATATGAAAAAAATTATTATTTTATCGGTATTAATATTATCAGTATTATATATTCCAAAAGTATTTGCTGAAAATGAAAAACTAGGTTTTACAAATGAAAATGGCGTATATATTTCGTCAGAAAGTTATAAAAGATTAATAAACTTGGGTTTTACAGATGAAGAAATAGCAAATATGGATTCAATTAAATATGAAAACAATAAAGATATAGATAGTCACTTATTAGCAAAAAAAACTGTATATATAAAGACGACGGAATATTTTCTTAATACAATGCCATCTGCTTTACATGGCACATTGCCAATAAGAGTAGAGGAAAAATATTTATCTAAAGAAAACTTTTTTAGGGAATTGAATCAATCAAAAGAGAATAATAACTCATCAACGAACGAATTTGCTTCAAGTGCTGTTGATTCATATAAATCTATGACAGTAACCATATCAGATAAAGGTACAAGTGGTGGATACAGAGTAAAGAACTCTGTAGTTTGGTATAAAATGCCAGCTATAAGAGATTATGATTTATTAGAAATAGAAGTTGATAACGCTGTTAAAATTGAAAAAACTGATAGGGCTGGACAACAAAGCTGGAAATTATGTAATGGCTCTGATTGTTATAAAGGTCAACAGAATTATGATTATAATAGTACTGCTTGGCAGGGAGACAAAGACCTTCATCAATTAATACTAAAACCCAATTTGAAAAATGATGAATGGGATGGCTTAAAAAAATACTCTGTTACAGAATTGAGCCTTTATATTTATGGAGATTTAAGTAAGGTTAATGATAATTTAAATATAAAACTGATAAACGCTATTGGAACTTATTCTCATGATAGGAAAATTAATACAGATGTAATGACCGCAAATTTGGAAGCTAACGTAAATTGGTAAAAAGAATAGTAAAAAAGTGCTATTCTTTTTAAAAATATAATGTTTGTATAGTAATAGCTGAAAAATAATAAATATTATTTAAATTATAAAATAGCACAGATTAATTATAAATAAAAACTAATTTTTTGCATATTTATTTTATTTTTACAAAAAATGAAGACTATTTTTGACGGTGGTGAAAATGGAAGAAAAATATGTTAAAAAACATTTCGAAAAAAAGTGTGTCAAATTTTTTCTTAAATATAAGAAAGAGTTTGACTCTTTTTTTTTGCTTGAGAAATAAATCTCCACCTCCAATCAATTTAAAAAATTTAGATTGATTGGAGGATAGGATGTGTTTAATAATCCTAAAAGGAAAAAAAGTAAAGATAATCCTTATACTATTATATATTATAAGGAAACAAATAAATATTCTGTTAAATTTATAGATAGTAAAAATCAAGTACAAGAAGTTAATGTATCAGAAGAAGTATTTAAAGTTTTCAATGATTCTGAACTTAAAGATATATCTTTAATGAATAAAGATAGAATACATAAAGATTATCATGATTTTAATGAATCAGAAGAAATGACTAATTATATTTATAGTCATTCAGTAAATTATGGACAATGTGTTGAAGATATAGTTGAAAACAAAATAAATAATGAGCAATTGATGAAAGCTATTTCTGAATTACCAAAAATTCAGAAAAATAGATTAATAAAATACTTCTTTGATGGAAAAACATATGAAGAAATTGCAATCGAAGAAAATTGTACTAAAATGGCAGTTAAATTTAGTATTGATATTGCATTAGAAAAAATTTCAAAAAAATTAAAAAAATAGACTATACTTTTTGCTTACAAATTGACTATATGGTGAAAGGATTAATTCCTTTCACCATTTTTTGTTAAATGGTTGATCTTAGACAATTTATTTTTTTAAAAATCGTTAAATACATTCTACTATTTTAAGCACTTTAGTAAGTTCGCTTGACGATAAAAGCTTGACTATAAATATTAGGTTGCTCCTAATAATGCGATGATGAATAGTAGTTACAATGATACTTTCGTCTAGCGACAGACTCAATCAATCGAGGCGACTCTGTGATGAACCACAGTTGAGGTGTAATTCCTATGGAGCTATTTAGCAAATAGCCATTTAATGATTAATTTTTTTTAATTAGGAGGAAAAATGAAAAAATATTTAGTAATAATAAAAAAAGTTCAAATAACTCAAATGGTAGTTTCAGAAAAAAGTAAATCAAAAGCAATAAATAAAGTTACAGATTTATTAAATAATAGACAAATAAATAGCGAGAATGTTTTTGATAAAAAACCTACATTTTATTATAAAGCTATTATTTATAATGAATAATATTTGATTTGTCAAATGTATAAAATAAAAAATTGCAAAATAGCAATATTTTTTTTGCAATGATATTCTCCATTTGTATTTGAAAAAGGAGAATATACATGATCAATATAAAAAAAATAATAAATCGAAAATTAAAAAGAGAGGAGGACTTAAATATGTCATACTCTGAACTATATAAAATAATTTCTAAACCATGGCTTAATACAACAGATATTCAGAAAATATGTCAATGTGGACAGAAGAAAGCAACTAATATAAGAAATGATATAGAAGAAGAATTAAAAAATATGGGTAAAAGATTACCTATATCGTCAATTAAAGTAGTTCCAACTCCAATGTTACTTAAGTATTTAGATATTGATGCAGATTATGTTTATTCAATGGCTCAAAATGAAATGAATTTAAATAATAACACTAAAAAAGAAAAGAGTGAGTAATATGAGTGTAAGGCAATTAAAAAAAGCCACTCTAAATGGTAATAAATGGATTTTTGAAACAAGATATATTAATTTAATGGGTAAAAAGAAACATTATACCTCTCCCAGTTATAAAAGCAAAAGAGAAGCTGCTGAAGCAGAAAGAGTTTTTCTTTTATCTTTAACCGATAATATTAATTATAATAATTTAACTTTTAATGATTTATATAATAAGTATATAGAATATCAAAAAGATAAAGTAAAAAAATCCACATTACATAGTTATTACAATAGATGGAATCATTTAGAAGATATAAAAAATATAGAAGTGGCAAAATTTAGTAGTCAACACTATGAACTATGGAGGAAGAAAATAAAAGCCCTAAATGTATCGGATGATTATAAAAATGATATACAAAAACTATTAAAAATACTATTAAACTTTGCGATGAAATGGTACGGATTAAATTTGCAATCAATTTATAATAAAATAAGTAATTTTAACAATCCAAATGCTTTAGCAAAAAAAGAAATGTTGTTTTTCACATATGATGAATTCAAAAAATTTATAAGCGTGGAAGATAATATATTATATAAATGTGCCTTTGAATTACTTTATTACTGTGGTCTTCGTAGAGGCGAATTGTTAGGATTAACTTGGAACAATGTTGATTTTTATAAAAAAGAAATTCATATAGTTGCTAATGTAGTTGCTGATTATGAGAATGGAGGTTATATGGTAACATCTCCAAAAACAAAAAGTAGTATTAGAACTATTCCATTAACAGATTTATTAATCCAACATTTAAAAGAATTAAAAGAACAAAATTCAAAAATTTATGGTTTTAAAGAAAATTGGTATGTGTTAAACTATTACAAACCATTACCATTTAGTTTACTAAGAGATAGAAAAAATAAAATATGTGATCTAGCAGGCGTTAAAAGAATTAGATTACACGACTTTAGACATAGTTGTGCATCGCTTTTAATTAGTAAAGGTGCTAATATAACATTAGTAGCAAGATATCTAGGTCATACAAAAATTGATGAAACTCTTAATACATATTCTCATTTTTACAAATCAGATTTATGCAATTTAGTTTCTACTTTAGAGTCATTAAATTAGAGTAATAAAATAAAGGACAAAAAAAGGACATTTTTATGAAAATATCTAAAAATATATGAAAAAAAGCATTTATAATATACTTAAAAAAACCAGTATTTTAAAGGATTCAAGCTTTATTCAAAAGGGCATTTATCAACCCCCTGAAGGAGCGCAATAGCGCTCCATTTTTGTTGAAACCCTTTATTTATAAGGGTTTGTGAGACAACCAAAT
>CANRKG010000032.1 GCA_947631155.1 uncultured Bacilli bacterium | reverse complement strand
TATATAAAAAATATAAAAAATATATAGAAAGGAGGCAGTAAAAAATAGTTGACAATAAGTTTTAAAAACCGACCATTATGTTTATAAAGCCTTGTATTTCAAGGCTTTTTATAATATTTATTTATAAAAATAGGATAGACTGACATTATAATAGAAAGAAATACTATAATGTAGAAATTATACTTGAAGATAATAACCAAAGGTATATATAAGATTAATAATAAATATTTGTATGCTTGGCCTGATCTTGATGTATATACTAAAATAAGTATATAAAATATATGTATTTAAATGTGGATTGTAACCTGTAAATTTATAGGGAGCAATCTTTTTAATTTTCAAAAATTTTAATAATAATTATCTCTTTAATATGATTATAAAAAATTATCCATTTATCTGAAAAAATAACTTTTTTTTTGTAAATATTCATGATATAATTCTTTATAGAATAAGAAGGTGTATAGAGATGTTGGGTAAAATTATTTCAATATTTGAAGAACAAGTATTTATCAAACTAGCTATTGATATTAATAATCAAACAAATTTAATAAACCTTCATGTCGTTTTAGAAGATGAAACAAAAAAAATAGTTGGTGAAATTGTAAATATAGATCAGGAAAAAATGACTGTTAATATTGTTGGAGAATTAAAAAATCAAGCTTTTATTGCCGGAGTTTCTTCTAAGCCTTCATTTAAAGCCAAAGTTAGAATTATTACATTACCAGAATTAGAATTAATCCTTGGAAAACAGCAACCAAGTAAAGGTGAAACTTTTTTTGGATTTTCCAATGTATATCAAAATTATAGAATTAATGTTAGTATAAATGATTTTTTTAGTAATCATTTTGCTATATTAGGTAATAGTGGATCTGGTAAAAGTTGTACAGTGGCTAGTATATTTCAAAAGTTATTTATATCAACATCTACACCACCTTTACGCTCAAGTATTTTAATTTTCGATGCATTTGGGGAGTATACTAATGCTTTCAGTACACTAAAACAATATAATCCTAGCATTTTATATAAAACATATACAACAAATATTAAATATGCAGATACAGAAATTTTAAAAATACCTTTATGGTTGTTAGATGTTGATGATTTAGCCTTATTGTTAGAAGTTACAACACCTAATCAATTACCAATTATAGAAAAAGCCTTAAAATTAGTACCAATTTTAACAGGAAATAATGAAGAGACAATAAAAAATAAAAATGATATTATTGCTAGGGCGCTTGAAGATATTTTATTAAGTGGACAAAATTCTACTAAAATAAGAGATCAAGTTATTGCGGTACTTACAAAATTTAATACACCAGAATTAAATTTACAAACGCAAATTATTCAACCAGGGTATGTTAGAACTTTAAAACAATGTTTATTCATCGATAAAACAGGAAAATTCCAAGAAATAGAATTAGTAACAGAGTTTGTTAGAAGTTATATTAATACTGAAGATCAAATGGAAAATCCAAAAAAGAGTGATGAATGTTTTTATACATTGAAAGATTTAGAAGAAGCTATGGATTTTGCCTTAATATCAGAGGGAATATTAAAAAGTGAAAAGGTATATGATTTGGCTAATGTTTTAAGTGTTAGACTTCATTCTTTAGCTAATAGTGATGCTAAATGTTATTTTGATTATGATGAATATATAAATAAGACAGATTATATTAGATCTTTGTTTACAGATAAAATGACTAATGGAAAATGTCAAATTGTCAATTTTAATATAAATTATGTTGATGATCGTATGGCTAAAGTAATGGCTAAAGTAATTTCTAAGATGATTTTTTCTCTTGCTACGGAAAATGGCAATAGAGGAAGTGTGCCATTTCACATTATCGTGGAAGAAGCTCATCGATACATTCAAAATGATTCAGATACTAGTATAATTGGTTATAATATATTTGATAGAATTACTAAAGAAGGACGTAAATATGGTGTGTTTTTAGGAGTTATAACACAAAGACCATCAGAGCTTTCGGATACTGTTATTTCACAATGTTCTAACTTTGTGGTACTTAGAACAAGACACCCAAAAGATTTGGATTATATAAAAAATATGGTTCCTAATGTATCGATTGAGATTGTGCAACAGCTAAAAAGTCTTCAACCAGGAAATTGTGTAGCCTTTGGTAGTGCTTTTAAAGTACCAGTATCTATGCATGTAGAGTTTCCAAATCCAGCACCTAATAGTAGTAATGTTGATTTAGAAACTATATGGTATCAATAAAATAAAAAAAATATAGTTTTTTGACAATTTCTATGTTACAATGAATATAAGATGATAAAATATGCAATGGAGGAATAATTATGGCATTAGATAAATTAAAAAATTTATTTGGGGGAGAAGAAGTAGAAGAGTCTGCTGTTGAAGAAGAATATTATACAAATACTAGAGAATCATACCAAGAAGAAAATGGTGTAGCTGGTTCTAAAATGATGTTGTTAGAACCACGTGCTTATTCAGAATCACAACAAATTGCAGATTATTTAAAAGCACGTAATGCAGTTGTTGTAAATTTAAAACGTGTGACACCAGATCAAGCTAAAAGAATTGTAGACTTTTTAAGTGGAACTTTATATGCAATTAATGGTGATTTACAAAAACTAGGTGGCGGAATATTTCTTTGTACACCTAACAATGTTAATGTAGAGGGAAAAATTAGTGATGATAATACTCCTACAAAAACAACCGCTAGAGGTAATAAAAAAGAAAAAGAAGATGATGATGAATTTAATTGGTAATTTTCGTATTTAAAACTATATTCTGAGGTGAGATTCATGGAAAAATTCAGTTATGAAGCCAATGGATATAATCGTAGAGAAGTTAGTGATTTTGTAAATGATGTGATTACTCAAACAGAGGGAATAATCGAAAAATGTAAAGACCAACGTACAGAAATTCAAAAATTAAAAGAGGAGTTAAATCATTATAGACAAATTGAAAATTCTTTAAAAGATGCGATTATGAGAGCAGAAATGGCAGGAGATAATATAAAAAAAATGGCTCGTGAAGAGTCTAATATCTTGATTTCTGATGCTAAAAATAACGCTAGTAGAATTGTAAATGAAGCATTATTAAAAGCTGAAAAAATTGAAACAAAAGCAGAGACCTTAGAACATAATATTAAAATATTAAAACGAAAATTAAAATTAATTATAGAACAACAAATGGAAATTGTTGATGAAATTGAGGTTTTAAATTTAGATGATTAGAGATAAATCAATAATTCTTAGTTTCAGCGATAAACTTAATTATAAATAAAAAATAAGAAAGGGATGAAGTTTTGTGGATGGTGATAGTTCAAATAAAAAACAAGTGAAAGGAAAAACCGCTCTATTAATAATATTAATTTTATTGTTACTAGTAGTAATTGGTGGTACGTATGCATTTTATACTCAAACATTAAGAGGTACAGAGGAAAATGTTATTAGATCTGCTAATTTAGCTTTAAAATTAGATGAAACAGCTTCTTCAGGAATTAATCTTAAAGGTGCTTTGCCAGTAGATGATGAAACAGGTGAAGCTTATACACCATATAAATTTTCATTAGTAAATGAAGGAAGTATTGATAGTAATTATACTATTTATTTAGAAGATTTAGATTCAATTAAGACTGAAGCAGATGCTCTAGAAAGAGTATCAATCACAGATGAAACCCGTATGAAAGATACAGGAATTAAGTATAGTCTTAAACATAATAAAAATTCAAGTGATGTTACTAATCCAAGCAATTTATTAAGTACGTTAACTCCTGCAAAGAAAAGAGTATTAGATACAGGTACTATTGGTGTTGGAGAGACCTATACTTATGAATTAAGATTGTGGATAAAAGAAGATGCGACTCTAGATGAAGTAAATGGTAAAATCTTTGCAGCTAAATTAAATATCGAAGCTACTATCTCAGCAGGAACATATTAGACATTAAGTTAATTAATTATTTAGAGTTTAAAATAAATTATTGTTGATAGCTTATATTTTAATTAAGAATTAATATAGTAAGTAATATCAAATAAGGAGGACAAAGCAGTGAATAACGAAGAAAAAAATAAATTAAGAAAGAGTTCATCATTATTATTAATACTAGTTTTATTATTGCTAGTAGTCATTGGTGGAACATATGCATTCTATACCCAAACTATAGCAGGAACTGAAGAAAATGTTATTAGAGCAGCTAATTTAAAATTAACATTAAGTGAAGAGGCATCATCAGGGATTAATTTAGATAAAGCAATACCTGTCTCTGATACAACAGGAGAAAAAAATACACCTTTTACATTTAACTTAAAAAATGATGGAGATAAAGAAAGTAAATATACTATTTACTTAGAAGATATTGCATCTGCTAAAGATGGAAGTGTAAATGTAACTTCAGAAAATCGTATGCAAGATGCTGGTGTTAAATTTTATTTTACTTCAACAAATACAAACGGTCAAAATCGTACAGTAAATAGTGCAACTTTATTAAATACACTTAAAACTAAATCGTCAGGAAAAAGAATTCTAGAAGAAGGTACTATCGCACCTGGTTCAACATATAATTATACTTTGAAATTATGGATTACAGAAAATGCTACTATGGAACAAGTAAATGGTAAGATCTTTGCAGCTAAATTAAATATCGAAGCTACTTTCTCAGATGCCGCACAATAAGAATAAAAATTTAAATTTAAATTATAACTTTAAAGTTGGTATTAAATTTTATTTATCATCTTTAAAGTTTTTTTGTCATATATTATTTGGTATTTGCATTTTAATTTAATAAGTAGTAAGATAATTTACATATATAAATTATTATTAAACTTGTTATTTTTTTGATAATATGTTATAGTGTATGAGAAAAGCAAGTGCGAAAGACGGAATATTATTTACTTATATAGAGAGCTTCTGGTTGGTGAAAAGAAGTTAAGAGATATTATTCAGATCACTTTCAAGTGCGTTTTAGGGATAAGCTAAAAACGTTTATCACGCGTTAAGTGATTATAAGTGTATAGTTAATAACTATAAAATAAGGTGGTACCACGGAAAAAATTCGTCCTTAGTAGGACGGATATTTTTTTTTAAGGAGGAAATATGATTGCGATACAAATATTGATATTAGTAGTGGGATTTATAGTTTTAGTTAAAGGTGCCGATTTATTTGTAGAAGCAGCTTCATCTTTAGCCGAAAATTTTAAAGTATCAAAGATGTTAATTGCTCTTACTATAGTTGCCTTTGGAACGAGTGCACCGGAATTGGCAGTTTCAATAAAATCCATTATAAGTGGTAATACAGAGATCTTATTAGGAAATGTTATTGGTAGTAATATCTTGAATATTTTGTTAATTCTTGGGGTTTCTAGTTGTATTCATGCTTTAAATGTTAAAAATGCAACAGTAAAAAAAGAGTTACCTATAACAATTTTAATGACTAGTTTATTTATTGTATTAATTAGTGATAAATTTATTTCCAATGCAGTAGATAATTTATTAACTAGATCTGATGGAATTACTATATTATTATTCTTTACTATTTTCATCTATTATTTATTTACAGTTATGAAGAATAAAAAAGAAATTGAAGATGATTCTGATGGTCCAAAATATGGAATTTTGAAATCAATTATATTTACACTTGTAGGTATTGTATGTTTAATACTAGGAAGTAGTGCAGTAGTAGATTCAGCTAGTTCCATAGCTAAAATTATTGGTATTAGTGAGAGAATAATATCACTTACTATTATAGCACTTGGAACATCTTTACCAGAATTAGTTACTAGTGTTGTTGCGACTAAAAAGGGTGAATATGATATTGCCATTGGTAACGTTGTCGGTAGTAATATTTTTAATATCGGAATTGTTATTGGAATACCAATTTCCTTATTTGGAGGTATAAAGTCAATTGGTTTTACTTCAATTGATTTATTAGCCTTATTTGTATCAACACTGGCCTTGTTTGCATTTTGTTTTAAAGATCATAAAATTAGTAGAAAAGAAGGAGTAGCTTTCATTATAATGTTTATAGTTTATTATGCTACTTTGTTTATAAAGTAATATTAGAAAGAAGGTATGAAATATGAAATTTGAAAAATTAAAAACAGGGAAAATATCAGAAATTGAAAAAAGTATTGTAGAAGATTGGGGCGGAGTCTATAACATTTTAAATAGAACTATTGAAAATAGAACCAATAATGAAAAGTTTGTTTTCTATGATGGACCAGCTACTGCTAATGGGTTTCCAGGAATTCATCATATGGTATCTAAATTCTTAAAGGATTCATTTTGTAAATATCAAACTATGAGAGGACATAAAGTTTTACGTAAAGTTGGTTGGGATACACATGGTCTCCCAGTAGAATTACAAGTCGAAAAAGAATTAGGTTTTTCTGGTAAAAAGGATATAGAAAAATATGGTATAGAAAAATTTAATAATGAATGTCGTAAAACAGTTTGGAAAAATGAAGAGGCATTTACAAAACTTACAGAGGAAATGGGGCAATTTATTGATCTTAAACATCCATATGTAACATATGACAATAATTATATTGAAACAGAGTGGTGGATTTTACAAAAATTCTTTGAGGAAGGACTTTTCTATGAAGGAAGTAAAATTTTACCATATTGCCCACGTTGTGGAACTGGTCTTGCTTCACATGAAGTTGCTCAAGGATATGAAGAAATAACAGCTAATACTGTTATAGTACCATTTAAGAAAAAAGATGAAGATTGCTACTTCTTAGTTTGGACTACGACACCATGGACATTAAGTAGTAATGTAGCATTATGTGTAAATCCAAATGAAATATATGTAAAAGTAATTTCTAAAGGAAATAAATTTATTTTAGCCAAAGCTCTTTTATCTAAAGTATTAGGAGAAGAAGTAGAAATTTTAGAAGAATACAAAGGAAAAGACTTGGAATATATCGAATATGAACAGTTAATTCCCGATTTTAAAGTAACACAAAAAGCTTTCTTTGTAACTTGTGATAATTATGTAACCATGGAAGATGGAACAGGTATTGTTCATATTGCTCCGGCTTTTGGTGAAGATGATGCTCAAGTAGGTAAAAACTATCAACTTCCTTATTTAAACCCAGTTGGTGAGGATGGTAAATATTTAGATGGTACTTGGAAAGGAGTGTTAGTCTTTGAAGCTGATTCTAAAGTTATAGATTATTTAAGAGAAAATGATAAGCTTTTCAAAAAACAAAAAATATCCCATCAATATCCTCATTGTTGGAGATGTCATACTCCTTTAATATATTACTCTAAACCAAGCTTTTATCTTGAAACAACTAAGTTAAAAGATAAAATTATAGAAGCTAATAAAACAGTTAATTGGCATCCAAGTTTTGTTGGTGAAAAACGATTTGGAAATTGGTTGGAAAATATGAAAGACTGGGCAATTTCTAGAAATAGATACTGGGGAACACCGCTACCTTTATGGAGATGTGAATGTGGACATATGGATATGATTGGTTCTCGTAAAGAATTGGTAGAAAAATCTATTGAAAAAATAGATGAGGCCATTGATTTACATAGACCTTATGTTGATGATGTTCATATTAAATGTTGTAAATGTGGTAAAACAATGAGTCGTGTAACTGATGTTATTGATTGTTGGTTTGATTCAGGTTCTATGCCATTTGCTCAATATCATTATCCATTTGAAAATCAAGAATTATGGGAAAATCAATTTCCAGCAGACTTCATTGCTGAAGGTATTGATCAAACTAGAGGATGGTTCTATACTTTATTAGTTATTTCTGTATTTTTAACTGGTAAAGCACCATATAAAAATGTTTTAGTTAATGATTTATTACTAGATAAATTTGGTAAAAAAATGTCTAAATCGAAAGGTAATATAGTTGAACCATTTACAACTATTGAAGAGTATGGAGCAGATACAGTTAGATTTTATTTGCCATATGTATCTCCAGTTTGGACACCTTTAAGATTTGATATCGATGGATTAAAAGAGATATACTCTAAATATATATCAACTTTTAAAAATGCATATTCATTCTTCGAAATGTATGCTAACGCAGATAATATTGATCCTCGAGAATATAATATAGAAGTAAAAGATAGAGAGTTAATTGATAAGTGGTTATTATCTAAATTAAATAAATTAGTTAAAACAGTTATTGCTGGATATGAAGAATATGATTTGAATAAAGTTGTCAAAGCAATAGTTCCATTTTTAAACGACGATTTATCTAACTGGTATATTAGAAGTAATAGAAGACGTTTTTGGGATAGTGAATTGACAGAAAGTAAAAAAGCAGTTTATTTAACTACTTATGAAGTATTAGTGACACTTTCTAAAATAACAGCACCTATTACTCCATATATTTCAGAAGAAATTTATAAAAAATTAACTGGCCAAGAAAGTGTTCATTTAGCAGATTTCCCTGATGCAGTGGAAAGTCTTATTAATGAAAATATTGAACAAAAAATGGATTTGGTTAGAGATGTATGCAGTTTAGGTCGAGATGCAAGAGAAACTGCTAATATTAAAGTTAGACAACCAATTAATGAAATTATTTTATCCAGTGAAGTTAAAGCAATTATAGGTGATTTAGATTCAATTATTAAAGAAGAATTAAATATAAAAAATATTACATATAAAGATGATATGACAGATTATTTAACTTATTCACTAAAACCTAATTTTAAAGTATTAGGAAAAGAGTTAGGACCAAAAATTAAAGTTCTTCAAGAACGTTTAAAGGATTTAACTAGTGAAGAAGCTTTCTCTGTTTCTAAAGAACCATTAACTATTAGCCTAGAAGGAGAAGATTTTACTTTAGATACAATTAATACAATTTCTTCTATTGATGTAAAGGATGGCTATGTAGCAAGTAATAACTCAAATACTTGTGTTGTGCTAGATACTAATTTAACAGATGATTTAATTTTAGAAGGACTTGCTCGTGAAATGGTTCGTACTATTCAAAATTTAAGAAAAGAAAAAGATTTTGTTATTACTGATCACATTAATGTATATTATAGCGGTAATGAAAAAATAAATAAAATGGTTGGTATGTACAAAGAATATATTATGGGAGAAACTTTAGCAGAAAGAATTGAAATAAAAGAAGTTTCAAACTCCTATATGTTAAATGATGAAGAAATTTATCTTGATGTTGAAAGAATATAATAATAAAAAGAGGAACTTTAATCAGTTTCCTCTATTTTTTTATCTGGTAATTCTTCTATTTTTTTAATGATTTTAAATAAAAGATTTAAAGCAATTTGTTCTGTTTTTCTATTAACATCACGGAGTGGATTTAATTCAACTAAATCATAAGCACTAACTTTATCAAAATGATTTAAAATTTCATCGCCTAATTCCATGGCGGTGTTTTCGTCAATACCATTAAACTCTGGAACTGAAATTCCTGGAGCAACACTTGGATCAATAATATCTAAGTCGTAGCAGATATGAACACTTTTAGTTTTATAAGATGCTATCTCAAAAGCTTTTTGAATTATTGTCGCAGCACCTTGATTTTTGATATCATCAGTTGTAAAAATATTAATTCCTGAATATTTTATATTATCTTTTTCCTTAGCATTCATATTTCTAACACCTATTAATACAGTTTTAGTAGGTTGTATCATTTCTCCACGATGAAAGGACATTAATTCTTCACATTTAAATCCTGTTATACATGCAGTACATAGACCATTAATATTTCCAGTTTCGGTAGTATCAAAAGTATTATAATCAGCATGAGCACCAATGATAATAAGACCAATTTCTTCTCCATCTTTTGCATCTGCTAAACAACTAGGAATTGTAACTGATTTATCTCCTCCTATTATTAAAGGAAAATAACCAGCCTTTATTTTTTCTAAGATACTTTTATATAATTTTTCATTAAATTCATTAATTTCATATTTATTTTTAGCACGATCAGATAAATTACGACTTTTAATAATTGAATCATCAGCATGGAAAGATAAAGATTCTCCTTTGTAAAAACCCTGAATATCTTTTGCTAATTGAATAGGTCCTAAGCGAGCCCCATCAATATGAACACCTAAATCTGATTCTGCCTGTATAATAATACTTTTCATTGTCTATCACCTGGAAGAATTATATCATAAAACTATGTTTATATTCACAAAATTCTTTCATTTGACATAACTTTACTATATAATAATAGTAGAGGTGAGAGTAATGAAAAAATTAAATGAATTGATTCCTTGCGATTACGACACTATGATTAGTGGAGTTCAAATAGATTCTAGAGAAGTTAAACCAGGCGATTTATTTGTTGCCGTTAATGGCTTTAATGTTAAACATAGTGAATATATTGGTGATGCTATAGAAAAAGGGGCCGCAGCTGTAATTACCGATATTGATTATAAAAGTGATATTCCAATTGTTAAAGTAAAAGATGTTAATGGTTGTTTAAATCAAATTTGTATAAATTTCTATGATTATAAAAATAGTATTACCATGATTGGAATTACAGGAACAGATGGTAAAACAACAACCGCTATAATTTTAAGTCAATTACTAAAATATAACAGAAATATTGCCTATATGGGTACAAATGGTATCGAGTATAAGGATTTACATATAAAAACTGAAAATACTACTCCAACAAATGAAAAATTATACCAATATTTAAGTGAATTAGAGAAAAAAGATTGCTCACATTTGGTTATGGAAGTTTCTAGTGAAGCACTTCTTCATCAACGAGTTAAAGATTTTGAATTTAAATATGCTATATATACAACTATTACAGAAGATCATTTAAATATTCATAAAACAATTGAAAATTATATTCAATCTAAGTTTTCACTTGTAACGTTAGTAAAAGATGATGGAGCTATTATTGTAAATAGAGATGATGAAACTTGTAAATTATTATTAACAAAGAAATATAAAAATTTATATACGTATGGTAAAGATGAAAATAGTGATTTTAAAATAGATTCTATTAAAGAATATTCAGATTATACTACTTTCAATATTATAACCAAAGATGAAATATATCATATAAAAAGCCCTTATCTAGGTGAATATAATGTATATAATTTAACCGCAGCATTTGTAGTATGCTATTTAGAAAAAGTAGATTTAAAACAACTAATTAGTAATATCGAAAAACTTGAACCCGTCAAAGGAAGAACGGAAGTATTAGACTTTGGTCAAGAATATAAATTAATTTTGGATTATGCCCATACCTTAAATGGTATTAAAAGTATAGTAGAAAGTTTTAAAGATAAATATAAAAGAACTATTTTATTAACTGGAGCGGCCGGTGGACGTGAAAAAGAGAAAAGAGCTAAAATTGGAAAATATATATTAAATAACGCTGATTTAGTTATATTTACAATGGATGATCCTAGATATGAAAATGTAGATGATATTATCGATCAAATGATAGGTACAGAACAAAAAGATAATTATATTAGAATTATTGACCGAAAAGAAGCAATCAATTATGCACTTAAGATAGCTCAAAAAGGTGATTTGGTATTAATATTAGGTAAAGGTCGAGACTCTTATATGGCAATAGAAGATAGAAGAGTAGATTACTGTGATTATGATGTTATAAAAAAATACTTTGATGAAAACTAAAAAAATAGAAATGTTTATATGAAATCCAAATCTTGGATAATTTCATTACTATTTTCTATTTTTTTTATTTTCATATTCTATATTAGATTGGTCATAAATTCCCAATAAGGTTGCACTATTTAAACTATTAACTAAACTGGGGTAATCCATGATAAACTTTTGATAATTATACCATCTTTTTTGGATTATTTTTATTAATTCTTTTTCAGAGGCATTAGATAAATCATCATCTTGTAAAAATCTAGCATAGCCAATTCCTAAAATGTAAGATATTCTAAGATCATATTGAAATTCTGGTTTGATTATATACGAGTCTATAGCGACACGATAAATTTTATCTACAGTAGTTTTTAATAATTCACTTATTGGTTTTATTAAATTTTTTATGTCGAAAAATTCATTACCAATATCCATAATATTATTTATATATTTTATTTCTCCATCATAATCATATTCAACATCATCATAACGCCTAATTTCAAAAATCGTATCAAATAATTCTAAAGCTATATCTTTTTTTTCTTGCATATTAACCACACATTCCTTTCACTTCGTTCAAGGCACACATAGTTATGAAAACTTGAACAAAATTTATTTTATATTTATAATATCAACCTTGAAGGAGTGTGTACTACAAAGCACGGTGAGGTGAGTTGCAGACTTCCTGTAACTCCTTGGATTAAATCAGTATATTAACCAGTGCAAATGTGATTGTTTCAAGCACACATAAGTAGTCCTTTAAGGCTGTAGACTAATCATTGACTTTAGTTAATTCTTAGTGTTAATCACATAGTCAACTCACTCCTTCAAAAATTTTTTTGAAAGGATGTTTTTTATTTATGGAAGTTATTTATTCAAAAGCATGTGGTGT
>CANRKG010000031.1 GCA_947631155.1 uncultured Bacilli bacterium | reverse complement strand
AAAGTCCATAATATCAAGTATTACGAACTTTTACTTATCTTTCGCACAAAGGTGTGCGTAAAATTCAATATGGGGCGTCATAAGAGGATCGAACTCTTGCATACTGGTGCCACAAACCAGCGTGTTAACCACTTCACCAATGACGCCATTTGATTAAGACTATTATAGTTTATTATAAAACATAAAAAAAATCAACCCTTTTTTTATTATTTAGTTATTTGTCCATACAGACTTAGTTTAAAAGAATAAATTAAAATGAAGGAGGAATTTTATGTATAATTATAATGAATATCTAAGAAATAATGCATCTCAAATGATAAATAATAGTCAACCAAATCTTTATACTCCTGAAGAAGGGTATGATAGAGGAAATTTATTTGCTGATTTATATGTTGGTTATAAAAACTACCAACCAGTAAAATTACAAGCAAAAAATGAAAAAGATGCATTATTTTTAGAACTATCAAGATATGCTTTTGCTGCCCATGAATTAAATTTATATTTAGATCTTCATCCTGAAGATACTACTATGTTAGCATTATTTAATGATTATAGAACAAGAGCAAATCAATTAATGTTAAATTATGAAAATAAATATGGTCCATTAACTGTTTCTAGTGATGAATTATCATCTAGTTTCTTATGGGAAGAAGACAAGTGGCCATGGGAAGGAGGAAAACGTTAATGTGGGCTTATCAAAAAAGATTACAATATCCAATTAATATTAAAAATAAAGATTTAAGAATGGCTAAACTTTTAGTTACTCAATATGGAGGATCTAATGGTGAACTTGCAGCCGCACTTCGTTATTTAAATCAACGTTATACTATGCCTGATAATAAAGGAAAAGCTTTACTTACCGATATTGGGACTGAAGAGCTTGCTCACATTGAAATGATTTCTACTATGGTATATCAATTAATGAAAGATGCTACTATTGAAGAAATAAAAGCAGCAGGACTTGATCCTCATTATGCAGAACATAATAAAGCTTTATATCCAACTGATGCTAATGGGGTACCATTTACAGTTACTTACTTTGCAACTACAGGTGATCCATTAGCTGATATTTCAGAAGATATGGCTGCAGAACAAAAGGCTAGGGCTGTATATGAAAATTTAATTGATTTAACTGATGATCCAGATGTTATTGGACCTCTATTATGGTTAAGACAAAGAGAAGTAGTTCATTTTAATCGCTTTAAAGAATTATTTGAATATTATCAAGAGAAGATGAAAAATCCTACTAATATGGATGCCAGTACTCAATTTAAATCTACTCCTATTAAAAATAATAGTATAATGGATAATATTGGAGATGGATTAAGTAATATAAATCAATTTTTAAATAATTTTAATACAAAAATGTAGAGACTATCTACATTTTTATATGCCTTATTTTTAAGCACTACCTTTTCCTAGTGCTACTTTACCATCGATAATAACATTTTTATCTACATAACCTCTAATAGGAATATTTTTTTTAGAAAATAAATATTTATTATTATATTCTATAGAAGTTGGTTTTAATTCTATATAATAGCAATCTTCTAGTGTCATAGTATAATCATTATGATTTTTGCAAATAGAAATAGGAATCTTAAGTATTTCACCTTTAGGAAAAGGGTAGTTTATTTTTTCAGAAATATTTGATTTTATTTTTTTATTAACAGGAATACTATTTAAATTCTTATTATTTAGCGATTGAGTTTTTCCATATTGCTTAAAATTTATTTTAACATTTTGAGCATCTATGTTACCATTTTGTTCTATTATTAAGTAGGTAATAAAATAATTTTTTACTTTTTTAGGATCTTTATATAGTAATTTATTAAGATTATTATTTAATGTAGGTGCTTGTAAAAATTTATGATAATAACTACCACCATAATCAGATTGTTGGTATTCGTGAACAAAATTATCTGTATCAATTTTTACTGATAAATAATAAAAAGAAAAATAGGTATCATTAATTTTATTATAATAATAGATAATGCCATTAATTAAAAAAGCAAGAATAGATATAAAAATAGTAATAACAGCAGCATAATCTTTTAAAAATTTTAATAATGATTTCTTTTTCTTATTAGATTTTTTCTTTTTCATGATTAATCACCAACTTTTATTTATTATTTGATATATTAAGATAAAACTATTACTAAAACAAATCCATAATAACCAGATAAAATTTAATATAAATTCTTTGCCACTCATTTTACTTTTTAATTTTTGAAAAGTCATAAAGTAATTGATAATAAAAATTAAATGAATTATTACGATTAAAATAATAAATTTTGTAGAAATATAATGTGAAAGATATAATAAAACTATGTAATTACCAGTAATAATTAAAGTTTTATAATAATTAATAAAATTATTAATAAAACTCTTGATAAGTTTTTTTCCAAAAGAGGTCAATAATCCAATTAAGAAAAATAATATAGCTATACTAATTCTATAAATGGTTTCATTGTTATGATAAATTATATTATAAAAAAAGTATTTATGATATAAAGACATATTATTAAATGTATACCTTTGTATTGATAATATAATTGTAATAAAAAAAGTAATAAAAATTAAAAGTATATTATATAGAATTTTAATTTTTTGATCACCTTCATCTTTTAATTTAATGTTAGAAAATTTCTTAGTTATATTTTTGAGATATGAACTGTCTTGTTGTTGAAATGCTATTAAAATATATGATATAATAAATGCAATACAGCAAAAGATATAGAAATTAATTCTCATAACATCACCTAACTTATATTATAAAGTAAAAAGAAATTTTAGTAAATTGTTATATTAATAAATTATTATAGTATAGTGTGGTTTTATTGCTAATTATTTTTGCAGATTAAATAGATAAGAACGATGTATATAAAACAAAAAATGGAGGTATCTATGATAACAGTTAATTGTCAGAGTAGTATTAAATTAGTTGATAATAAAGTAATATATTTTGATCCAATAAAACAAAGTGAAAGTCATGATGCTGATTATATATTTATTACTCATACGCATTGGGATCATTTCTCTAAAGAAGATATTATAAATGTGAAAAAGGATTCAACTATAATTATAGGTCCAAATGATATTGAAAAAGAATGTTTAGAAATTGGATTTTCGAAAGATAATATAATATTAGTAAAACCTAATAGTAATATTTCGTTGTCAAATATAATTGTAGAAACTTTTCCAGCATATAATTTAAATAAAAAATTTCATTCTAAAGAAAACAATTGGATAGGGTATCGTATTACAGTTAATGGAATCACATATTATATTCCGGGGGATACTGATGTTATACCTGAATTAGATAATTTAAAAGTAGATATCTGTTTTGTTCCAATTGGAGGCACTTACACAATGACTGCAGAAGAAGCAGCGATGTTTATTAATAAAATAAAGCCTAAAAAAGCAATTCCAATTCACTACGGTATGGTAGTAGGTAAAGAAGAAGAATTATTAACTTTTGTTAATAATGTTTCTAAAGATATAGAAATTGAGCAATTAATTAAATTATAAAAAGAAACTAATTAACTAGTTTCTTTTTCGATAAATAATTTTTTATTTCCAATAAGTCTAGGATCGTTAGGCTTTATTTCTAAAGCTTTATCAACGAAATAAATAGCATAATCTATTTTATCTAAGTAGTAGCAGCTAATGGATAATAAATCATACACAGTTTCATCCCAACTAAATATTTCGTTAATATAGGTTTTCTGATGTGAATTTATTCTTAAAGCTTTTAAGCAAAATTTTTCTACTTCTTTATAATTTTTTTGTTTATATTCTAATAATGCCATTTCCATATAAGGATCTCTAAGATATGGTGCTTCTTCAATAGCTTTAAAAAGCCATTCTCGCGCTTGTTCAAAATCATTTAAGTTTTGATAACATCTACTTATAAATCGCATTGAAGCACAGCGTTCATCTTTCCAAGCTGCTTTAGGTAGGATTAAATGTTTTTTTAAAGTTTCAATGCTTTGTTCCCATTTACCATAATACATATATTCTCTACCTAAATAATGCATATTTCTATCATCTTCTGGATCTTCTTTAACAGATAACTCTAGTAATGGTAAATAACTACTTCTAGATTTATTAATATCTGGATAATGATTTAGAGTAATATTATTTAAAGTAATTGTATTTTCATTTTCATTTTTATCTAAATAAGTTAATACTTCATGAACAGGGTGAGTCCATTTATAATTATTTCTGGTGTGTATTTTTTCAATATAAAAATTAACTAACGGATTATTATTTTCATCTAATCTCCAGTTATAATTATAACGAGCTCTGGTTGCGGTAGGTGTCCACTGTTTTTCAATTTCTTTTCTCCAACCTTTTTCAAATACTTCATCTAAATCTGTACAAACACAGATGTCTGTATTTTCTGGTACTAGTTTTAAAGACTCATTTCTAGCAACATCAAATCTCCAAGGAGAGATTTCTTTTTGAATAACATTAACTCCTAGTTCCTTAAGTTTATCAACGGTATCATCAGTAGAACCAGTATCTAATACATAAATATCATCAGCTTCTTTCATTGATTCTACCCAACGTTTAACAAATTTGCTTTCATTTTTAGTAATAGCATATACACAAATTTTCATAATCTATCCTTTCATAAAAATATATGAAATGTTTTATACTTTATTACCTTTATTTAAATAAATGATAAAACAAATAATAATCATTAGCGTTTAAAATTAGTATTTAATATCATTAATATATATTTTTTATAATTGTTATATAAATTAAATGTGTTAATAATATGTAAACTGATTAATTTTAAACTTGTTTTTTTAATTTATTAAATATAAGATAATATTAAAGATAGGAAGATGAATTTATGAAAAGAAAATTAATAATAGTATTTATTTTTATAATGATAATCACTTTTAATGTTAAAGCAGATGAAACCAGTAATTGGAATAAGACTTATGAGCATAATGATTTTAAATATACGATTAATAATTTAAATATTAAAGTATATAAGTGGAATGAAGAACAAGTAGTAGATTTTAATAATTTAGTATATACAGTACCTTTAACTACTGATAAATATACTATTAATCCTACATATATTGATTCTGATATAAAACAAGAAAATTCTAAGGTTATTGGGAAAGGAACTTTTGTAGACTTAAATTTAAATATAGAAGAAAGTGAAATCAAGCAAATTTTATATGATAAATTTGGTAATCCTAAAGACACAGGATATACTTTTACAGTAGAAGTAACTTATACAATGGAAAAAATACCATCAACATATACATTCATGTATCATGCTAGTATATATGATAATCTGCTTCATTTAGGAGATTCTAGTTTTGTTTTTCCAAAAGCAGAGCTAAATAAGCCTCAAACACAAATATTAGGAACAGGTAATTATTATCAAACAATATATTTTGGTGATGGAGTAACCATGGAAGATACGGATGATATTTATGAGTTTGATTATTCTAATGGTGGCTTAGATGACTTATATTCTAGAGATTATTTATGGCTTAAACAGAGTGAATTAACTGTAAATGATAAGGTGAATTTAAGTTATGAATTAGATACTAATAGTTATGTATTTAAACTTCATAATAATGACGAAATCGAAAAAGTGATAAATAATTTTAGTACTTGGAGTAACTTAGATGAAGATGAACTTCAAAAAGAACTTAATAATAATGGTGCTCAAATAAAAGAGGTTAAAAATCTAATCAAGTAGTAGATGTAAAAGATACAGTTTCTAATATTTCTTTAGTTATGATGGTAATAGGAATAACTACATTATTAGTAAGATTAGCCTTAATAATTAAATGTTTTGAGAGTAATAAATTGAATAATAATATATAAAAATATAAGACCGCTAGTCCAATAACTAGCGGTTTTTTTATATAAACTAAGTTTATGCAGCATCTCCAGTAGGTCCGGTAGGTCCAGTAGGTCCGGTAGGTCCGGTAGCACCGTCAACACCGTCAGCCCCAGTAGGTCCGGTAGGTCCAGTAGCACCGTCAACACCGTCAGCTCCAGTAGGTCCCGTAGGTCCAGTAGCACCGTCGACACCATCAGCTCCAGTAGGTCCGGTAGGTCCAGTAGCACCGTCAACACCGTCGGCTCCAGTAGGTCCTGTAGGTCCAGTAGCGCCGTCAACACCGTCGGCTCCAGTAGGTCCGGTAGGTCCAGTAGCGCCATCGACACCGTCAGCTCCAGTAGGTCCTGTAGGTCCAGTGGCACCGTCAACACCGTCGGCTCCAGTAGGTCCTGTAGGTCCAGTAGCACCGTCGACACCATCAGCTCCAGTAGGTCCTGTAGGTCCAGTGGCACCGTCGACACCATCAGCTCCAGTAGGTCCTGTAGGTCCAGTGGCACCGTCAACACCGTCAGCTCCAGTAGGTCCTGTAGGTCCAGCAGGAATAGTTAAATTTAATGTAAAGTTAGGGGATGTTCCTGTGATTGATGCAGCTGCTTCTGTACCTGGTGCTCCAGTAGTTATAGTACCAATAGAAAGAGTTGGTGAAGATCCTGTAGCTCCAGTAGCTCCAGTAGGTCCAGTAGGTCCGGTAGGCCCTGTAGCTCCAATAGGTCCCGTAGGTCCTGTAGATCCACTTCCACTACCTGATGGTCCAGTAGGTCCTGTAGGTCCAGTGGCTCCAATAAAGAAGATTCTTTGAATTGGTCTATGATGATGATGTCTATGTTCGTCGTTACCAAAGTATTCTTCATTATTATTAAACATTTTATCTCTCCTTTCATAATAAAATATGCAGTGTCGATAAAAAAATAAATAATATCAACCCATAATAATTGTTTTTTCTTATTAAAAATGTTATAATCTAGGTGCAAAAAGGGACTGGGATATAATATGAAAGAAATTATATTTGAAACATTATCTGATACTTTAAAAATATTGCCATTTTTATTTATTACTTTTTTACTTATGGAATATTTTGAACATAACATGAGTAATAAAACTCAAAAAAGTATAAAAAAAGCTGGAAAATTAGGCCCATTAATTGGTGCAATATTAGGAGCTTTTCCACAATGTGGATTTTCTGTAGCAGCAACTAATTTTTATGCTACAAGAATTATTTCAATAGGAACTTTAATTTCAGTTTATTTATCTACTTCTGATGAAATGTTACCGATTTTAATATCTGAACAAGCGAGTTTATCTATAATATTACAATTAATTATCGTTAAAATAATTGTAGGTATTGTTTGTGGCTTTATTATTGATTTTATTTTCCATAAAAAAGAATATCAAAATGTTGAAATAGAACATTTTTGTCATGAAACAAATTGTAATTGTAGTCATAGTATATTGAAATCATCTCTTAAACATACTCTTAATATTTTAATTTTTATATTTATTATTTCTTTTCTTTTAAACATTGGCTTTAACTATCTTGGTACAGAAACTATAAGTAAAATATTTTTAAAGGATAGTATTTTTGGTCCATTTTTATCAAGTTTAATTGGGTTAATACCTAATTGTGGTGCTAGTGTAGTTTTAACAGAATTATATTTAAGTAATATAATTTCTTTTGGATCAGTTTTAGCTGGTTTATTAACAGCTTCTGGAGTAGCTTTGTTAGTTTTATTTAAGATTAATAAAAATATTAAAGAAAATATAGGAATTTTGTTAACTGTTTATTTTATAGGAACTTTAGTTGGGACTATAATTAATTTAATAAACTTTTTATGGTAAAAATGTTGGTGATTATATGAATATTTTGAAAGATTGTACATTATGTCCTAGAAAATGTCATGTAAATAGATATAAAACGGTAGGCTATTGTCATACTAGAAATAAAATAAAGATTGCTTTAGTATCATTACATTATTGGGAAGAACCCTTTATTTCTGGAACTAAAGGTAGTGGAACAATCTTTTTTTCATATTGTAATTTAGGTTGTATTTATTGTCAGAATAAGAAAATTAGAAATGGTTTTGGAAAAGAAATTACTATCAATAGATTTAGCCAAATTTGTCTTGAACAACAAGAAAGAGGAGCTTTAAATATTAATTTAGTAACTCCAACACATTATGCTCCTTTAATTAAAAAAGGAATAGAAAAAGCTAAACAACAAGGACTTAAAATTCCTATTATATATAATACAGGTAGTTATGAAAGTGTTAATACCATAAAAATGATGAATAATATAGTAGATATTTATTTAGCTGACTTAAAGTATTATGATAACAAGTTAGGAGAAAAGTATTCCCATTGTAAAGATTATTTTAAATATGCTTCAGCTGCGATTGAGGAAATGTATAATCAAGTTGGAACTCCTATAATAGAAAATGATATATTAAAAAAAGGTTTAGTAGTTAGAGTATTAATTATTCCTGGTGAAGTAGAAGATAGTAAGAAGATAATTAGGTATTTATATAATAGATATAAAGATAACATTTATATAAGTATAATGAATCAATATACACCCATAGAAAAATATAAATATTGTAATTTAAACAGAAAAGTTTCTGATGATGAATATAATGAAGTAATTGAATATGCAATTAGTCTAGGAATTAATAATGCCTTTATTCAAGAAGGAGAAACTCAAGATGAAAGCTTTATTCCAGATTTTAATTTGCAAAATATATAATTTTAGCAGTTAATGTTGACAAGTGCTAAAATTGGTGCTACTATTTTCTTATAAGCAAAAAAGAAAGAAGGAATATAATAAATGAAAAAGAAACAATTTAAATCTGAATCTAAAAGATTATTAGATTTAATGATTAATTCAATTTATACTAATAAAGAAATATTTTTAAGAGAGTTAATTTCTAATGCAAGTGATGCGATTGATAAACTTTATTATTTATCATTAACGGATCACAAAGTTAAGGCTAAGAAAAAAGATTTTAAAATAAAATTAGAATTAGATAAAGATGCTAGAACGCTTACTGTTATTGATAATGGTATCGGAATGAATGAAGAAGAATTAGAAAAGAATCTTGGAACTATTGCTGAAAGTGGAACTTTATTTTTTAAAACAGAAAACGAAAAGAAGAAAGATATTGATGTAATAGGTCAATTTGGAGTAGGTTTTTATTCAGCATTTATGGTTGCTCAAAAAATCCAAGTAATTAGTAAAAAATATGGAGAAGACCAAGCTTATTTATGGGAAAGCGAAGGTGCAGAAGGCTATACTATAGAAAAATGTGATTATGATAAACAGGGAACAAAAATTATATTAACTTTTAAAGAAGATACAGATCAAGATAATTATAGTGACTTCTTAGATCAATATAAAATAGATACAATTGTAAAAAAATATTCTAATTATATTACTTATCCTATTGTGATGGATATGGAAAGAAGTGTCTTAAAAGAAAATAGTAAGGATGAGTATGAAACAAAAATTGAAGAAGAAACATTAAATAGTATGATTCCTATTTGGAGAAAAAATAAAAAAGATGTTAAAGATGAAGACTATAATATGTTTTATACAGATACTTATCATGATTATGAAAATCCAGCTAAAGTTATTACTTCTAATGTTGAAGGTAAATGTAGTTATAAAGCTTTATTATTTATTCCAAGTCATGCACCATACGATTTATATACCAAAGAATATAAGAAAGGCTTAACCCTATATTCTAATGGAGTTCTTATAATGGATAAGTGTGAAGAACTTCTTCCAGATTACTTTGGCTTTGTAAAAGGATTAGTTGATAGTGAAGATATTTCTTTAAATATTTCTAGAGAAATTTTACAACAAGATTACCAAGTTAATTTAATCGCAAAAAGTTTAGAAACGAAAATTAAAAAAGAATTAGAAACAATGCTAAAAGATGATAGAGAAGCATATGATAATTTCTTTAAGAACTTCGGAATGCAATTAAAATTTGGTATTTATAATGAATTTGGAATGCATAAAGATGTATTAAAAGATTTAATAATGTTTTATTCTTCAAGTGAGAAGAAATTAGTTACTTTAAAAGAATATGTAGAACGCATGAAAAAAGATCAAGAAAAGATATTTTATGCCTGTGGTGAGACTGTTGACAAAATAGATTTATTACCACAAGTAGAGGGAATAAAAGACAAAGGTTATGAAGTTTTATATTTGACAGAGTATGTTGATGAATTTGCTCTTCAAATGTTAATGGAATATGAAGGAAAGACTTTTGTAAATATCTGTAGTGAAAATATAGATTTAGATAGCGATGAAGAGAAAAAAGAATTAGAAAGTAAAAATGAAAAAAGTAAAGAAATGTTTGAAATAATGCTTAGTTCAATTGGAACGGAAGTTAAGGAAATTCGCTATACTAATAAACTTAAAAATCATCCAGTATGTTTAACTAGTAAAGGAAATGTTTCAGTAGAAATGGAAAAAGTAATTAATTCTATGCCAACTGATGAAAAAATAAAAGCAGAGACTATTTTGGAAATAAATGAAAATCATCCAATTGTTAAAAAGTTAGAAAAGTTATATAAAAATGACAAGGATGAACTTGAAAAATATACAAAAGTTTTATATGCACAAGCTAGATTAATAGAAGGATTACCAATTGAAAATCCAACAGAAGTGACTAATTTAATATGTGATATTATGTCTTAAATAAATTAATAATTTAGAGTAGAACTTTCAAAGAAAAAGTTCTACTTTTTTCTTTGAAAAAAAAATAATTTATGATATAATATGCAAGAAGGAAGTGGTAGTTGTGGCTGACTTAAAAGATATTAAAGGTATAGGACCTAGAGCAATATGCCTTTTAAATAAAATAGGAATTTATACAATAGAAGATTTAGTTACCCACTATCCATTTCGTTATGATGTTTTAGAACGTGGTGATTTATCTAAGACAGAAGATGGAGAGCATATTGTTATTGATGGAAAAATAGAGAGTGTACCTATTCTTATGAGATTTAAGGCAGGGCTAAATAAAATGAACTTTAGATTAGTTACACAAAGTGGTGTAGTAGGAGTGTCTATTTTTAATAGAGCCTTTTTAAAGAGTAAATTAGAAGTTGGTACAGGAATTACTGTTATTGGTAAATTCGATAAAACAAAAAATGTAATTACTGCATCAGAAATAAAATTAGAAACTCTAACTAATAAAAGAAAAATAGAACCAGTATATCATTGTACAAGTGGTCTTACTAATAAAAATTTAGCTACTTATATTAATATGGCAATTTTAATGTATGGTAAAGAAATACCTGATTATATACCTAAAACATATATAGAAAGATACAATTTTTTAAATAAGAAGACATCTCTAAATATTATACATAATCCTTCCACGGAAGAAAAACTAAAGGAAGTAAAAATAAGACTGAAATATGAAGAATTATTTGCTTTTATGCTTAAAATCAATTATTTAAAGATGGAAAATAAGAAAAATAATCAAGGTCTTGATAGAAAAATTAATCGTGAAAAATTAAATAGTTTTATTAAAAAGATACCATTTCAATTAACTAATGATCAAAAAGAAGCTGTAGAAGATATTATTAAAGATTTAGAAAGTAAAAATCGTATGAATCGTCTATTACAAGGTGATGTTGGAAGTGGAAAAACTATTGTTAGTTTTATTGCCATGGTGGCTAATTATTTAAGTGGATACCAAAGTGCTTTAATGGCACCTACTGAAATTTTAGCTGTCCAACATTTTAATAATTTGAAGGAATTTTTAAAAGATTCTAATATTAATGTAGAACTTTTAACAGGTTCAGCTACTAAGAAGGATAAACTACGAATATATGAAGATTTAAAAAATGGAGATATTGATATTGTTATTGGTACTCATGCTTTGATTCAGGAAGAAGTAGAATACAAAAATTTAGGACTTGTTATAACAGATGAACAACATCGCTTTGGAGTTAATCAAAGAGCTAATTTACAAAATAAAGGTTTAAAGCCAGATATTTTATATATGAGTGCGACTCCAATTCCTAGAACTTATGCATTGACTATCTATGGGGATATGGATATGTCGATTATTAAAGAAAGACCTACAGGAAGGCAGCCTGTAACTACATATGTAAAGAAAAATGAAGAAATAAAAGACGTTTTAGAAATGATGTATGATGAGTTAAAACAAAATCATCAAGTTTATGTAATAGCACCATTAATAGAAGATAGTGAGAATTCTGATTTAACCACTGTTAATAAGTTAAAAGATCAAATGCTATTAGCTTTTGGTAAAAAGTATAAAATAGATATTATTCATGGTAAAATGGCAGGTGGAGCAAAGGATTTAATTATGCAAGAATTTGCCCAAGGGAATATTCAAATTTTAATTTCTACAACAGTAATTGAAGTAGGAGTAGATGTTGCCAATGCTACTACTATGGTTATATTTGATGCAAATAGATTTGGATTATCAACACTTCATCAATTACGTGGTCGTGTTGGTAGAGGTTCTTCAAAATCTAAATGTATTTTAATTAGTAATTCAGATACAAAACGTTTAGAAATTATGAAAGAAACAGATGATGGTTTTGTAATCAGTGAAGAAGATTTTAAATTAAGAGGACATGGTGATTTATTTGGTACTAAACAAAGTGGAGATATGGAATTTAAAATAGCTAATTTACGAAGTGATTATAAAATTTTACTACAGGCAAAAAGAGATTCAAAAGAATATTTGTTAAGTGAAGAAAGAAAAAACGATGCAATAAAAGAAAATTTAATTCATACAATTAATAGTAATTAATTGTAAATTTTTATAGGTTGAATTGATAGACTGTAAAGTCTAAAAAAAACATAAAATAACAATTGACAATTTATAATTTATAATTTATGATTAAGTTGCATGATGGTTAATATCATGCTGATTATCACTCATTGATATATAGGATGAGTGTATATTCAACCGAACCCCCTGAAGAGAAAGCGAAAGCTTTCTCATTTTTGTTATGTTCCGGGATAGGAACATAATAAAACCACCCGCTATGCGGGTGAGAGCTGAAAAAGCGATAGCGTTAAGAGAA
>CANRKG010000030.1 GCA_947631155.1 uncultured Bacilli bacterium | reverse complement strand
AAGTAGATCAACCAAAACCCCCTGAAGAGAGCGATGAATCAAAGTCGCTCTCATTTTTTGCCTTAAATTCGGGCAAAAATCGGCAAGATGAATTTGGAACTCATCAAAAAAAGGACAAAAAAAGGACATTTTTTTAAAAAAATTGTCCTTTAACAATAAAATGGCTGGTAAATTAAGTTAATAATTATCAGCCGTTTTTTTTAGTGAAAATAAAAAGGAGATGATGAATAATGACAAAATGTAAAATAATTGCTATTGCTAATCAAAAAGGTGGAGTCGGAAAAACAACTACAACATTAAATATGGGAGTAGCACTAGCAAATGAAGGTAAAAAAGTTTTATTAGTGGATGCTGATCCACAATCCGATTTGACAACTTGTATGGGGTATTATAATACAGATGATATATTATCAATAGATGATTTAATGCTAGAATGTATAAATGATGATGAAATAAAGACCAAAGAAGCAATTTTACATTCTAAAGAACAAGTTGATTTGCTTCCTTCTAATTTGTCTTTATCTGGTCTAGAAATGTCTTTAGTAAATGCAATGAATAGAGAATATACTCTAAAAAATTGTTTATCTAATATAAAAGATAATTATGATTATATATTAATAGATTGTATGCCTTCTCTTGGTATGATTACAATAAATGCTCTTGCAAGTGCAGATAGTGTAATTATTCCAGTTCAAAGCCATTATTTAGCTGCTAAGGGTATGACACAATTGCTTAAAACAATTAATCGTGTTAAAAGACAAATAAACAATGATTTAAAAATTGATGGGATTTTATTAACCCTTGTAGATAAAAGAACTAATTTATCAAAAGATGTAATTAATCAATTAAAAGATAATTATGGATCAACTATAACTATATTTAATACCCAAATACCATGTGCTATTAAAACGGCTGAGGCATCAGCAACTGGTAAAAGTATATTTGAATACGATAAGACAGGTAAAGTAGCAGAAGCATATAGCTTATTTGTGAAGGAGGTAATTAATAATGAGTCAAAAAATAAATTTACCATTAGAGAAACTAGATGATTTATTTTCAACTCAATCTGAAAGAGATGACAGTCACTTAGAAAAAGTTGTTAATATTCCTATAGATAGTATTGATGATTTTAAAAACCATCCCTTTAAAGTTGAAGATGATGATGAATTAGAACAAATAAAAGAAAGTATAAATGAAAAAGGTGTATTAAATCCTACTATTGTAAGAAGAAAAGAAAATGGTAAATATGAAATGGTTTCTGGACATCGAAGAAAACTTGCTAGTAAACTATTAGGATTAAATGAAATTCCTTGTATAGTAAGGGATTTAAATGATGACGAAGCCACTATAATTATGGTAGATAGTAATAAGCAAAGAGAAAAAATATTACCTTCTGAAAAAGCTTTTGCATATAAAATGAGAATGGAAGCAATTAAACATCAAGGAATAAAAACTTTGCGACCAGTGGTCACGAAGTTTAGAACTGATGATATTATTGGAAAAGAACACGGAGAAAGTGGAAGACAAATTCAAAGGTATATTCGTTTGACTTATTTAATTCCCGAATTCCTACAAATGGTTGATAACGACATTTTAAAATTAGAACCTAAAATTGGGCTTAGAATTGGTGTCGAATTATCTTTTCTTAATATAGAAGAACAAAAAATGTTATTAAAAGCTATAGCATATAATGTAGCAACACCATCCTTATCTCAAGCACAGAAACTTAAAGAACTAAGCAAAAATAAAACCTTAGATAGTGATATAATAAATAGTATATTAGGAGTTCAAAAACCAAATCAAATTGAAAAATATAAATTTGACAAGGATAAAATAAAAAAATATTTGCCTAATAATATTAAAAGTTATGAAATTGAAGATTTTATAGTTGAGTCTTTAAAGTTTTACTCTAGGTATTTAGAAAAACAAAAAATGTCTAAAGAAAGGTAAATATAGTGGGAGTACATTTTCCGTAAATCCCTCCTTACAAACCTCCCTATATATATATCTAACTATTAATATCTAACTGAATATAGATAACAAGGGAATTGTAGAAAGAGTGGTATCATGAAAAATAAAAAAAGAATATTGCTGATTTTAAGTATTGCAGGTTTAATCTTAATAGCTTTACTTCTTTTGTTTGTTTCCGATTATTTCCGAAGTGATAGTGAAAATAAAGACAGAAATAGTGAGAACTTAAAACAAGAAGAAGTAATAAATAGTGACATTATAAATTCCAATCAAAATGAGGAATTAGAAAAAAATGATGAAGAAGAACCAGTTGAAATTAAGAAAAATGATGAAGTTGATAGTCCATCTCAAAAAGAAAAAGAAGAACCAAAGAAGGAAGAAGATAAAACAACAAGTTCATCAAATGGAACAACAAATAAAGGTAATTCTAGTTCTGGTTCTAGCTCAAATAATACAAGTAGTAATAAAAATACAACAACGAATAACAATACATCATCAAATAAGAATAATTCAAGTAGTAATAAAAACAATTCTACTTCAAATGGATCAAGCTCTAATAATAATTCTGGTAGCACCTCAAATAAAGGGAACACCTCAAGTGGAAACACATCATCTGGAAATAGTTCAAAAGCATCAAGAACTAAAGCACAAGCTGAAGCTGAATTAAAAGCTCAATTAAAAGCTGAAGGACATTATTGGGATTTCGATACTAAAGCAGAAGCAATCGCATGGATGGATAAATGGAAAGGACGTGGGTTTAATCGAGGATATAATTCTTATTCTATGTCATATAATGAAAAGTTTGATAGTAAGGGTAATCTAATATCATGGGATGAAGTTATTGCTTATGAAGGGTATGTAAAAACACATAAATATCCAGAAATTGGTATAAATACTATGTTAAGTGTTGATTGGCGACATGAAACAAGTGCGATGGCAGATGAGGTTTTATATATAAAATCACTAGGATATGATGTAACTGGTTGGTGTAGTTCTTCCACAGGTGAATGTTTTTAATTATTAAGAGTCTATTTAAAGACTCTTATTTTTATCTATTCTATTTATATTAATGCAATTCTTTGTCTATCTGGTATCCATATATCATATCAAGATTATTCTTTTTTATTAGTTCTATTATAACTGTCCTTCCTATGCTAAAATTAGGATAGGGAGGTGATAGTATATTTTGTAAGATAAAAAGTATCAAATCTTTTATGAAAGAAGTAGATACTGAATTAGTAAAGCATAATATGAAAGAAACAAGAGCGATACCTTTTGGTGAGTATATCCATTTTAAAGGCAATAATATTCCAACTGGTAAGATAATAATTGATGATGAAAATCAAAAACTATTAATATATGAAACTTTTTTTCGAGAGGAAGAAAATAGAGTATGTTTACCTGATGTATTTATTTTTGAATTTAAAAATTTACAAAAATGCAAAATAAAATATAAATATCAAGAAATAGAAGAAGAAGATATAATAAATATTATATTTAATGAAGATATTGAATGGAATATGCTTTATATTGAAATAGCTGATAAAAATATTGATTATAATAGTTTCAGTTTATATTTAGATCATGGTACATCTTTTGGAAAGTTAATTTATGTATATAGAACGATAAATAAGATAGTTGAACAACAAAAAAATAGTATACAGCCATATACTATTTCCTAGTGTCGACATCATCAAATAATTGTCTTATATCAATTTTTAAAGCCTTTGCTATACGACTTAAACTATCAAGACGAGGTCGCATAACTGATTTTATTGACTCTAAATTCCTAATAAATTGGTGTGTAAATCCACTCTTATCAGCCAATTCTTGTGATGTCATCTTTGCAAGGTTTCTATACTTTTTAATATTTATTCTTGCAACATAGTAGCAGTAGTCATCACTATCTTTATTAAAATTCATACATACCACCTGCATATATTATTTCAAATAATAATATAAATATATGTACTCCAATTAGGTACAAAATATTTTTTTATAATTTAAAAGCTTAATTTTTATTTATTTTCTTTTATGTTATAATTAATTTATCTTGTTACAAAAAATATAAGTATAGAGGTGTAGTATGAAAGAGGATAAAAGAGGACGATTCTTATTAGAATGTAGAAAAAAGAAAAATTTATCTCAAGAACAGTTAGGTGAACTTATAAATTATAGCAGAAATAATATTTCAAAATGGGAAAGAGGTTTCTCTTTTCCAAGTGATCCTAATGTTTTAGAAAAGTTATCTGAAATTTTTGATGTTTCTATTGAAGAACTCATGTATGGAGAATATAAATCTAAAACTAATACTAAACAAATAATTAATAATTTAGTTCAAGAATATAAAATTAAATACAAAGCATTAGCTAAAAGAAATATAATGATATTAAGTTTAATAATGACTTTAATACTAATTATAATAGCATCAATTTATTTTGTTTTTATTAGAGGAACGATTAGTTTATATCAAATTTCAATATCAGATGATAATTTCACCTTAGGCGACTCTGTATTATTTATTTCTAACTCGGTATCAATATTAAATTTTAACGAATTAAAAACTAACAATTCTGAAAACATTAAACAAGTTGAATTATATTATAAAGAAGGAGATTCGGAAGTTATTGTTTTTAGTGGAGATAATGTTTCGAGATTTATAAAGGAAGATTATGGGTATGATGAATATAATTTAAACGAATTATTAACTAAAGAATTATATTTATATGTAGAAACCGATTTAAATGAATATAAAGACATAAAAATAATACTTACAAAAGAATATGTTAATAATAATATTTTTCCTCTTAAAATTCCCGAAATTAGCTCATCTGATACTTCAAGAACTGATTTATCTTTAGGAGAAAAATTAAAGGAAGCTGGTTTTATTGAAGAATCTGATGAATGTTACGTTAAAACTCTAGATAATGATGTTACTATTATGTTTTTCTCCGATTTTATTAGGATAACTATTCCAGGAATAGATTATAATAATTATGAAATAATAACAGGAACATTTAATACTTCTAATTATCAATATGCAAAGATTAAGAATAATGAAATAGTTGAGGAAAAAGAAATCACATCAGATATAAGTCAAGATTGCAATATCCAAAAATGTGTTTCTTTAGAGGATTATATCTCTTACATGAATTATCTAATAAAATTTATTAATGAATGACACTAATTGTGCCATTCTTTTTTCGTTCTTTTCTTTATAATTTAGATAAGAAAGGAGTGAAAAAATGAAAAAAATACTTATATTCAGTATTGCATTATTGTCTATTGTATTAAATGTAAACTATGTTAGTGCCAAAAATGGTACTTACATGAATTCAAAAGGTGTGAATATGACTCTCGAAGAATATAATGATTTAAGTAAAATCTATTCAAAAGATTATATTGAATTTGTATCAGAATCAACATTTAATGAAATCAAGAATTATAAAACAAATGATTTAATCATTAAAGATGGTAATGATTTAATTCAACCATTATCTGGTTCATATACTACCAATTATAAATCTATTAAAATAATTAAAAATGGTACTCATATAACTTTATTACTAACATGGTTAAAACTTCCAGCAACAAGAAGTTATGACGTATTTGGAATTAGATTTGATGGACCAGCATTAAATGGTGGAGTTGTATTTCAACAGGTATATGACGTAGATGAAACACTTAAAGCAGGATACACTCATTATCTTCAAACATTTTCTAATGGATTTGGGACATCATTTTTGTTACCGTCTTCAACCTTTACTTCCTTACAAGCGTCAATAGATTTCAATATTTCAGGAAGTGGCAGAATTTATGGAACATATCAACATGCCCAAAAGAAAGTAACTCTAGCTAATAGTAAAAACTATACTATTTCAAATCTGGGTTATGGTAAAGTTCTTAAGTTTTCTTCAAGTGTAAAAGAAAACTATGATGCTATGAGTGGTGTTTATCTTGATGTTTAAATTTCTTAAAAAATGAAGATGACACTAATTATGTCGTTACTTTCTTAATATTATTATATATAATCAAGTTAAGAAAGGAGGATAGAAATGAAAAAGAAAGTATTATTTGCTTTATTATTTACAATAAGTGTTTTGTGTTTTACTAGTCAAGTTTCTGCTATGACTCCAACATGGCCAAGTGGTGCAAAGTTTACTAGAGGAGTAAAAAATACATGTTATTATGTGGATTCTTCAGCAAATTCATATGTTTCAATGATAAATTCAGCTGCTAAATCATGGGCTTCTATGAAGAATAATATTAAAAATACTGCTGTAGCTTCAAAAAAAGGTACTCATATTGATTTTTATGCAAGAACAATCAGTCAAGATACCCATCTAACTAGTAATATCAATGGATATACAATGTTTTATGATGATAAAGGAATAACTGTACAAGGTTCACCAACTACAGCCCCACTAAAAGATTATTTTTATACAGATATTATTATTAATAAGCAAGGTAATGCAGGTTCAGATACAATGGCACATGAAATGGGACATGCTTATGGTTTGAAACACTCAACTAATAAATATAGTATTTTATATACTCCAAAATCAGAAAGAAAGGTTACTACACCTCAAGATGTAGATAACGATACAATTAATTATTTGTATCCATAAAAAAAAGGAAGGGAATAAAGTATGAAAAAAAGATATATTTTAATTGGTATAGTCGTTTTAATGTTAGGTGGCTTATTGTTTAAATTAGGCTATAATATTATTCCAAATTTAAAATCTAACGATACTGAATCTGATTATATCCAATACGATACTTACACTTATTTATCAGAATCAGTTAAAAAAGAAGCAACTACATCAATTCCGTCAGTAGAATTTGAAAAAGCATATACTCCAGAATATATGTTAGAACTTTCCGACACGATTGCATTAGTTAGTATTATATCAGTTGATAGTGCAGATACTAAAATAGATCCAGCTGTTGGTAGTACATACGGAAAGTTAGTGGTTAATAATGTTTTAAGTGGTAGTTTAAAACAAGGAGATGTTATAGAATACATCAAAAGTGGTGGCATCATGACTCTTGAAGAATGGGAAAAAAATCAAATTGATGGAGCAAGAGAGAAAAGAGAAGAAATGAGAAAAGAAGCAGGAATTGATGCTACAAAAACCTATGTGAATTTTCATTATGAAAATGATCCATCTATCGAGGAAGGTAAGGTTTATCTTTGCTATTTGAAATATAGCGAAAATTTAGATAAATACGAAATTTTAGGTCTAGGAAATGGATTTAGAGAATTAAATATTCCTAAAGAAAGTGTTGTTTCAGCTAAAACATATTCTATAACAGATTACAAAATTTTAAATAATGAAACAGGAGAATATGAATCACTTAATAACTATGTTCAAAAATATATAAATACTTCCGTTAAGTAAATATATATTATTTAACAAGCAAGAAATACTTGCTTGTTTTTTTATTCTTTAAAATAGATAAAAAAATTAGCAAAAAAAATATCGACATAGAAGGAAAACGGATATAGTAATATAGTAGATAAAATATAAATGAGTTATTTATTAAGATTTATCAGTAGAAAACACCTCTTAACATCACGTTTTCGATTGTTAGTTCTTCACCAATATGAAATGAATATGACATCATTTATAAATTAGTCTACTAATACACAAGATAATCAGCAATGGTTATCTTTTTAAATAAATATTTTAAATATAAAGAAAGGAGTATCACAATGCAAGAAGAAAATAAAAGAACTTCTATTGGTGCTTTATGGAAAAAAACATCACAAAAAGGTGAAGAATATCTTGTTGGTGAAATAAATGGACAAAACGTAGTTATTTTCACAAATAAAGATAAAAAAGAAAAACAACCAGATTATAGAGTTTATCCTAGAAAACCAAAAGAAGAAACTCAAAATAATTAATAAAATAAAAAAGAAAATAAGAAATATTAAGAAAGGGTGATCTTGTTGAAAGATTTAATTAATAAAATAAAAAATAATTGGAATAAAAAATCTAATCAATCAAAAAGAAGAATTAAAACTAACGTATTTTTATCGTTTTTGTTGATTGGTATTGTTAGTACTATAATTCTTGTATCAGCAGCTAGTAGTAAATCAGTTGTACTTACAATGCAAAGTGGACATTCTAAATCACCAACTGGCGATACATGGTATTCATATGAGTCAATAAATGGTAGTGTTAAACATGCAAATGTAATAGCTCATCCGTTTAAAGATGCTAGTGGTGATTACTACTATTGTGTTCAACCAACAGTTAGTATTGAGGATGGTTTAGGCTATAGTTTTACAACAACTGGCGATTCAAATACATGGAATGGCTTGTCTGATAGAGTTGATGCTGTAGTAGATGAAGATGCTATAAAGCTAATAATGTATTATGGTTATGGTTATACTGGTAGAACAGCTGAATATTGGTATCATATAACTCAAACTATGATTTGGAGAGAATTATATCCAACAATGGAAGTTGGTTTTGCTAATTCATGCTCATTTGGTTCTGATTCTATTTCTTGTAATAAGACAAATGCTTATGAAACATATATTAATCAAATTCAAGCTGATATAGATAAACATGGTACAATGCCATCTTTTGTAAATCAAAATTTAGGAACAATTCCAGTTGGTGAAACTAGAACTTTAACAGATACTAAAGGTGTATTGAATAAATTTGAAGTAGAATCTTGTACGAATTGTTCAGCAAGTATAAGTGGCAATACTTTAACAGTTAGGGCAACTGGTGTTGGACAAATCAAAGTAAATTTAGTTCAAAAGTATGATCGTTTTCACACTAAAGAAACTTATGTATTTACAAGTGTTAAAAATTCAAGTGGAAACAAAGTCCAAAAAGTTGCAAATAGGGCAGATCCAGATGATGACGATATGAGTTTAACTGGAACAGCCGATTTTATTAAATCAGAAATTTCAGTTGAAAAAGTAGATGGCGAATTACAAGGAAGTAATCCTACTATTGTGGCTGAAGCTCGTATAGCTGGAGCAACTATTTGTTTATTCAAGTCAGATGATAGTCAATTAAAATGTTTAACATCTGATGGTAAAAATCCAATGAACTTTGGAGAATACGAAAAAGGTAGCTATTATGTTAAAGAAACTGAAGCTCCAAAAGGTTATGTAAAAAATGAAACAAAATATCCAATCACAATTGATGGATATGGAGATCCAGTAACTAAAATAATTAAAAATGATAGATTTTCTACATTTACATTATATAAAAAGTCTACAGATGGTGAAGTTCCTCTAGCAAATACAGAAATTGCTATTTATTATGCTGATGATGATGTATTATTGTTTAGAGGTTGGACTGGTCCAGATGGAACTATTAAAACTGAAAGAATAAGTCAAGGTTCTTATTATTATGTAGAATTAACAGCTCCAGAAGGTTATGGTAGAGATACATCTAAACATTATTTCACAGTTGATGCTGATGGTGGATGCTTCGTAACTGAAACATTATTAAATACTCCTACATCAATCGAAATAACTAAAACTGATATGTCTACTGGAACACCAATTCCAGGGGCAAAAATTACTATCTATCAAAAACAAAAAGATGGTAGTTGGAAACAATATTATCAAGGAGTAACAGGTGAAGACGGAAAAATAACTGTTACTAAACTTCCTTATGGCGATTATTATTTTGTAGAAAGCGAAGCTCCAAAAGGCTATATCTTAAATGATGAGCCTCACTACTTTAGTATAAGTGATGAAGGTTATGTTAAAAAAGATGAATTACCAAATGAAAAATATGGTAAATTAACTATTACAAAAACCGATTTATCTAAAGCTAATGTAGTTCCAGGAGCTACAATCGAAATTTATAGAATAAATGATGATGAATCTGAAACATTAGTATACACTGGTATAACTGATGATGAAGGTAAAATAGATTATGATTTATTAACAAAAGGTAAATATTACTTTATTGAAAAAAATGCTCCAGAGGGCTATATTCTAAATGAAGAGAAACATTTCTTTGATGTAACTGAAAATGGTATAATAATGGATCAAACTTTAACAAATGAAAAGTTTTCTATCGTAACTTTTGAGAAAAAAGATTTAGCTGATGATACTTTATTATCTAATGCAAAAATTTGTATTTACTCTGAAGATGACACATTAATTGAATGCATTACTACAAATGAAAATGGATTAGGAATAATTAAACTAGGAGTAGGTAATTATTACTACATTGAAGAAATAGCTCCTGAAGGATATGAAAAAATAGAAGAAAAGACTCCATTTACAATAGAAGAGGAAGGTTCATCATTAACATTAACAGTATATAATGAACATATTATTGTTCCAGTACCAGATACAGGATTATCAAATAACTTAATTGTTATAAGTGTAGTATTAGTAGGAATAGGAATAATACTAATAATCCTTCCATTAACAATGAAAAGAAATAACATAGTAAAGTTTGTTTTAAAATTTGCAGGTATTATATGCATTGCTAGTAGTTTAGTTTTAAGCATAATATTTTATTTAAACATAAAAAAAGAAAATAAATATTATGAGAATAACCAAAATTTAGTAAATGAATATTTAGAACATTATGAATCAATAAAAAATGATATATATGTTAGTGATAAATTAACTGAAACCGAAGATAAAATAGATAATAAAACTCCAATAACAAAAGATAATATTATTGGAGTTTTATCTATTCCTCAAATATCATTGAATATAGGTTTTTATGATAAAGATTCAAAAATGAACTCTGTTGACTATGGTATTGAAATAATTGATGGCTCAACACTTCCAAATAAGAAAGGGCAATTAATAATTGCAGGTCATAGTGGAAGTAGTAAAATATCATATTTTGATAAATTAAATAAACTAAAACTTGATGATGTAATTAGTATTTATTTTGAAGGTAAAGAATACAAATATATTTTATCTTATAAGGAACAACAACCAAAAACAGGAGAAATAACAATAAAAAGGACAGATAGATATACTTTAGTATTAATTACTTGTACGCCTAAAACGAAAGGGCAACAAGATGTTTATTATTTTAAAAGTATAGAAAATTAATCTTAGTTACTTAAAGAAGGCAATTAACGAAAGTTAGTTGTCTTTTTTTTGATTAAAGAAGGAGGTGATAGATATGAACACATATACCTTTAATGTTTCTTTTCTAGGTAGTATGAAAATTGATGTTATAGCTCAAAGTCGTGAAGAAGCCAGAAAAATATTAAATGATACTATTGATAATCTTACTATTAAAGATATTAAATCAAATGAAATTACTACAAAAGAAAAAGTGAAATTAAAAAACAATGATTTTAATGTAAAAATCAGTAACGAACAAAACAAAGATTTAGAAAGATAAAAAGAAAGAAGGATGATATATATGTTAAATCAAGTTGTTTTAGTTGGTAGATTAACTGACGATATTGAAGTTACAAAAACGGAAAATGATAAAAAAGTTGCTAATGTAACATTAGCTGTTCAAAGATCTTTTAAAAATGAGGAAGGAATTTATGAAGCTGATTTCATAAAATGTACACTTTGGAATTCGATAGCAGAGAATACAACACAATATTGTCACAAAGGGGATATTGTTGGTATTAAAGGCAGAATTCAAACAGATAATTATGAAGATAAAGATGGCAACAAAAAAGTTGCATTGAACATCATAGCTGAAAAAGTAACATTCTTATCTAGTAGATCAGAGCATGACCAAGATAAAAATGATGATTCACAAAAAACGACAAAAAAATCAGATAAAGAAAGATAAAATAATTAAGGAATGGTAGTTATATAACTTTCCATTCCTTTTTATTTATTAGAAGGGTTTAAAATGGAAAATATAAAAAAGCTAAAAGAAGAATTAAATAGTAGAATAGATACCGAGTATGAAGACTTTATTAATCATTTGAAATCTTTAGATTCGTCCACAGTAATTGATAGAGCTTATGAAATTGTAAGTAAAGAAAATCTAAGAAGTATTTTTTCAAATATGGATTTTGATAATAAAGACAAAATTAACACTTTATTAAAATTACCTAAAATATTAGATGTATTTTACCAAGAATGGTTAAAAGTAGATGTTGATGAGATTGAATATATGGAATATTGTGTAACAAAATTAGTTAATGATTTAACTAAATACAATAAGCTAGTTGAAAAACAGAATAGAGAAAGATGATATGTTTTACTCTAAAGACGATTTAAAAAAAGTTAAAAGTATTGATTTATTAACATATTTAAAAAATTATGAACCAAATGAACTGGTTAAAATAAACGACGACAATTATTGTACTAAAACTCATGATAGCTTGAAAATAAGTAATGGTATGTGGTATTGGTTTTCTAAAGGCGTTGGATCTAAAAGTGCATTAGATTATCTTATTATTGTTAATAACTATAGCTTGAATGAAGCTGTAGGACATTTGTTAAAATGCCTTGAATATGAACAACCTACTTATTATTTTTTAAATAAAAAAGATATTACAGATAAATTTGTTTTACCTAAGGCGAATGATGATAATTATAAAATTATTAATTATTTAACTAATAGAGGAATAGATAAAGACATAATATTAGAATGTATTGATAGAGGATTAATATATCAAGAAAAGTACACTAATAATGTAGTATTTGTTGGATATGATAAAAATAAAGTTCCTAGATACGCTTGTCTAAGAAGTATTTATAAAAGAAACTTTAAAGAATCTTATGGTTCTTCTAAAGCATTTTCTTTTCAGTTGGATTCCTTAAATGAAAATAAATGCTTACATATATTTGAATGTGCAATAGACTTACTTTCTTATGCAACTTTATTAAAAAACGAAAATAAAGAGTGGTATAACGAAAACCTTTTATCCTTAGGAGGAGTATATGGTAATTCAAATAATTGTAATTACAAAAAACCAATTGCATTACTATATTATTTAAATCAACATCCTAATATAAAAGAAATATTAATACACTTTGATAATGATGAAGTAGGCAAAATTGCATCAACAAATATTCAAAATAATTTTAAAGAAAAATATAAAGTCATTGATAATCCACCACTTAATGGTAAAGATTTCAATGATTTTTTATTGTATAAATTACATAAAACAAATCAAACAATAGATCTTTGTAGATAAATATTTACTTGGTTTGTTGTATTAGCAAGCACTGAATTTGTACAGCCACAAATTCTTTTTATGTGGGGTTAAACCCCAATCCCCAAACTTACTTTTTAGGAAGGTGGTAGTATATGGACCTTTTAATATTTATTACAGGCATAGCAATTGGAGGAACTATTATATTAATTATTATGTGTTCATTTAATATGAATTCATCTATAGACTATGAAGAAAAAATAAGAAAATTAGAAAATAAATTATTGGAGGTGAAGTATGAGAAAGAGAAACATTAGAAAAAGTTATTGGTTAAATAGAGAAGAAGCCAATATATTAAAAAAGAAATCGAAACAAGCAGGACTTAATGAAGGAGAATTTGTAAG
>CANRKG010000029.1 GCA_947631155.1 uncultured Bacilli bacterium | reverse complement strand
CCAGAATATCCATCATCAATATAAATATCATAAACTCTTAAATTATTCTCTTTCACATACTGAAGTAATAAACTTTTCTGATTTGTAATACTTTCACTCATCAATACCTTATCATCATCTTCACGGGACAATCTTATATAAAGACCTACATTATATATCTTATTTAAACTACTAATCAATTTCTATCTCCTTCTAGAGATAAATAAGTACATGATGATGGTAACTCATATTTTTTATTTTTACAAATCATTAAAATATATTTTTTTATTTCTTTATTTAAAACTTTTATAAAAATATCATTAATATCTTTTTCTCCACTAAAAATATAACTAATTTTGTACTTATCCATATATTTTAAGCACCTCACTTAAATTTATGGATAAATCATCGATTTTAGTAATACTAAATTGTATAATAATTAAATTACACATTAATTTAGTACTACTTATAAACATTAACTTTACTTTCATATATCATAAATATCTTCTCCTTTTCGTGATGCATGTCTCTACTAAGAAAAAGAGTCAAGTCTTAAACTATAGAAAGATTCATCTATTATCCTATAAATCCTTAATATATATTAATTTATAAAAGAACAGGATAAGAAGATGATGTAAGAACACTTGCTTCTTCTTATATAATAAGAGCTTATGTATACACCATTCTTATTTAGTAAGTACGAAATTCATCCTAATTTATAAATTGATATTAAGAAGTAACATAAGAAATACTACACTTTTAATAAAATAAAAATCATCCTATATTAAAATTTTAATTTAAATTTATAGGATGATAATTTTTCTAATTCTTTTCTTCTATTTCAAAATTTAATAATTCTTCACAAGTTTTTTCAAACAAATCTTGTTCATGTTTTATAGTATCAATTAAAAACATTTTATCATTTTCATATTCTTTTAAACCTCTCATATAATAAGGTTTATCAGTATCTAATACAATAAACGGCATAATGTTATTTTTTAAACATTCTTTAAACATTATTATTCTGCCTACACGCCCATTTCCATCTCCAAAAGGATGAATTCTTTCAAATCTAAAATGAAAATCAACTATATCTTCTAGAGTAATACTGCTTTTAGAATTATATTCCTTTAATAATTTTTCTATTTCTTTTTCAACATCATCTGGTGCAGTAGTATTAATAACATTAACAACACCTATAATGTTAGGAACAACTTTAAATCCACCAACATTATATCTAGGATTTTCTTCATCACTAGTATTTCTTTTTAATATCTTATTCATTTCAATTATCATATCTTTAGTTAAGAGTTCATCTACATTATCTAACATATAATCAAATAGTTTAAAATGATTTTTAGATTCAGTTAAATCATCTAATTTAATTAAATCATCACTTTTAGGAATAAAAGAAGATGTATCAAATATTGCTTCAGTCTGTTCACTAGTTAATCTACTACCTTCGATTTTATTTGAATTATAAGCAAAATTAACTTGTGAATAGTGGTATATATTACCCTTAAATTTAGATTGTTTTTGTTTAATTAATTCATTTTTTATTTTATTTATCTCCATAAATTATCACCCTCAAATCACAAATTATATTTCCACCATAATTGGAATATGATCAGAAATTTCTAACCACTTTTCATTAAATAAAATTTTATAATCTTTTATTCTATTTTTTTCAATAAAGCAATAATCTATATGATATCCTTTATCTAGATGTCTGTATAAATAAAAAGTTTTTTGCTGTTCATCACCATATTCTTCATTAAAAACATAATGATAAGCAGATGTTAAATTTTTAGTTTTTAATTCATTTACAACATTACTATAATTTCTTTTGCCATGCTTTTTATCCCATATTTTATTACTATTAAAATCCCCCATAATTATTGTATTATCATTATAATTATTAATATTTATATTTTGATATATATAGTATTCTCCAATATAAGGTTCACATGCCCAAACACCGACTAAATCAAATTTATTATTTATATTAATTGAAATAAAATTTCTCAAACAATATGATTTCCAGTTGTTTTTAATAAAGTTTATATTATCTTTAACGAAAATTCCCAATCCCTTGTTATCAGTTTCTCCAGTCCAAATATATTTTTTGGCAAAATCATTATATTTAGTATTATTAAATTTTTCTGGATTTTCACACTCTTGTATTATATATATATCTGCGCTGAGTTCTTTAATATATTCAAATTTTTCTCTGAATTTTCCATTACAATTCCAACTAATAATTTTCATACTATTCTCCTCTATGTAATATTATATCACACAAAAAGACATTTATTATCAAAATGTCTTTAGTTTGTACCTATCTATCTTCAAGTTTTAGTCTATCATAAATTATCACACATGTGGAACTTCATGTACAATAGTTCTATGAATACATCTTTCTTTTACTGCCTCCTGAATTGGGTTACAGCAGCTAGTAGACATAGGTTGACTATCCATTTGATTTGATTGAACCATATTGATATCAACATTCATATCATTGTCTACTACATTATTATTACCCATAACAGTTTGATCAAAATCAAAATTATTTTCTCTTTTAAACATATATGCTTTCCTCCTATCTAACTTATTTTATTCAAAAGAGATATAGTTGACTACTTATATGCCTAAAGAAAAAAACAAATAACTAATTTTTCTTATACTTTCTAGGATACCTATATTTATACTGATAACATCTACCAATGTTACTATCCGAAACAAAAGCAGGTGTTGATAAATTAAATTTTTGAAAAATAACAAATCCATTTGTATATATTTTGAGATTTTCAATGTGTTGATATTTTCTATTTTTTTTATCCACCTTATTTTTAGTAATAATCGGAACTAACTCATGAATATTTGATATATTTTCATAATAATCTTTTTTATATTCATTTACGATTATTTGTCTAATCCTATATAATGTATATTTTTCCATAATTTTATCTATTTTTTTTATTCCCATAATTACCTCCTAAAATGGCATTTTAAAATTACCATTTGAAAACTGTTTCATCATTTTTTTCATTTGTTCAAATTGCTGTAATAGTTTATTTACTTCTTGAACAGAAGTTCCACTACCTTTAGCTATTCTTGTTTTACGACTAGCTTTAATTATTTCTGGATTACGTCTTTCCTTGGGAGTCATTGACAATACTATTGCTTCTATATGTGCCATTTGTTTTGGATCTATTTTAACATTATTCAAACCTAACTTAGAAGCCCCAGGAATAAGTTTTAGTAAATTTTCTAATGGTCCTAATTTCTTCATCTGTTTCATAGTTGATAAAAAATCTTCTAAATCAAATTTTCCACTTTGCATTCTTTTGGCTGTTTTTTCTGCTTCCTTTTCATCGATTGCTTCAGTTGCTTTTTCAACCAACGAAACAATATCACCCATCCCCAATATTCTTCCAGCCATTCTTTCAGGATCAAAGTAGTCTATTCCATCCATTTTTTCACTTACACCAATGAATTTAATTGGCACATTTGTAAGGTGTCTTACAGAAAGCGCTACTCCTCCTCTAGTATCTCCATCTAATTTTGTTAATACTACTCCTGTTAAGGGAAGTTTATCATTAAATCCTGTAATTACATTAATTGCATCTTGTCCCATCATCGAATCAATTACTAATAAGATTTCCTCTGGATTAATTTCTTTTTTTATACAATCCAATTCAGACATTAATTCTTCATCTATATGTAAACGTCCTGCCGTATCAATTAGAACATAATCATAATTATTCTCTTTAGCGTATTGAACAGCATGCTTAGAAATCTCAACAGGATCTTTCTTACCTTCTTCATATACTTCTATATTCAATTGTTTTCCAATTTGTTTTAATTGATCTATAGCTGCAGGTCTATATACATCACACGCTACTAAAAGAGGATTTTTCGCGTGTTTTTTTCGTAAAAGATTCGCTAATTTTCCAATTGTGGTTGTCTTACCACTACCTTGTAATCCAACTAACATTAATATAGCTGGATTCCCTTTTGTATTTAAGGACGCACTTTCTCCTCCTAATAAATTAGTTAATTCGTCATGCACTATTTTTACAAATAAATCACCTGGCTTAATGCTTTTCTTTACTTCTTCGCCTAAAGCTTTTTCCTTCACAACAGAAGTAAATTCTTTTACTACTTTATAATTAACATCAGCTTCTAATAAGGCAAGTCGAATTTCTCTCATCATTTCTGAAATATTATCCTCTGTTATTTTTCCATAACCTTTTACTTTATGAATTACATTTTGTAATCGATCGCCTAAATTTTCAAACATGTTATCACCTAGTAATATTATACAACAAAAAAGCTAGATTAACTAGCTTTTTATTCATCATCTAAATCAGGAGCATTTATAACATCATTAATATTTAATGTTTCTCCTTGTTGATCATTTTGAATAGGAACAGTTATCAATTGTTCCCCACTATTACTATTAGCATTTCCACCATCTGCATTAATAGGAACAGTTATTAATGGTTCTTCCTTTTGTTCTGAAGATTCAAATGGAATTACACTTGGATTGACTGGTGAAAATTGTGGACTCGTTCCTGCTTGTTGAATATTTGGAGAATTTGTCATTGATAAACTTTCTATTTGTGGAGGTTTACTTTCCATAACTGGTTGGCTTGATGTTGAACCAACAATTTGAGGATCACTACTCTGCTGCACAGTTTGACCACCAGACCATATATCTACAACATTACAGTTTCCACTCTTAGGTTCTGGATTAGGCATCTCTAATTTGACAATCAATGGAATTGTAAAGGCCATTCCAAAGCCCAAACTTGTTCCTGGTTGTAATGTCTTTTGTTTTTCGACAATTTCATCACTAATATTAGGTACCATTTTTCTAATATAATCTACATCATTTGGATGGTTCATCTTAAAAATTAAGAAATTTGAGCACTGTGATATAACTGTATCTGATAATTCAACAGGTCGCTGTGATATTAATCCTAGTATTACTCCATACTTACGACCTTCCTTAGCAATACGTTCAAATATATTATAACCAATTAAATATCTATCTGTATCATTTTGAATATATCTATGAGCCTCTTCTATAATTAAATGAAAAGGAATACTTGCTCTATCTTTTAAAGCCTTTGAAAATTCAAAGATTAATCTTGAGAATATCTTAGTAAGTACTTTAGCAAAAGAATCATCTACATCATCAAAATTAATGTTAACTATTTGATATTTCTTACCACTACTAATTAATAATGATGACAAATATTGATCAACTGTAACATATTCAGGATATTCAAAATATTTAGCATTTGGTCCAACAATTAGGGAATGTAAACGAACACGAATAGTAACTGCATCTCCATATGTATTTTCATTACGTAACCATCCTTCACTAATTAAAGTAAAGTTTAAGGCTTTTTCTAAAGTATCTAGAGTATAATAAACTCCTCCTTTTGGCTCATATGAATCAAATTCTTCCTTAATAAAACTAGATACATATTCTGTTAATAAAACACTTTCAGAAAATTGTCCTTGATTATCAACTAAAAAACACTCTCTAAACTTTCTAGTATAACCAATTCCTTGTATAGATGCTTCCAAATTAAATTCTGGTGTAGAACAACTTCCTAAAATAGAAAATATTTCATTTCGTTTGTTTGGAGCAGTCTCATTAGTATAAAGAATTGTCATAATAGCTTTAGCAATCAAATGGTTTTTATAATCGTTTGATTTATCACCTGTCTCCGAAAAAATCATGGCTAATTTTAACATTCTCTCAATAATAGGAATTTGAGAATGATTAGTAATTTGTAATAGTAAGCATAAATCATCTACACTAAGTAACCAAATAGGTATACGTAATTTTTCTCCAATTCCATCTGCTTCATTTGTAGAATAAAATCTGTAATTATAATTAGGATCTATTTGATTTAAACTAACAAAAGCATTATAATATTCAGACGAAGAATCAAACATAATGATATTTGCTTTATATGGATATAACGTTTTATCATGAAACATATTTTGAACAATTCTAGAAACACCACAACTTTTACCAGAACCACTGTTTCCAAAAATTGCAAAGTGATTACTAAAAAAATTATTAACATTAAGATAAACAGGGTAATCATTATAAAAAGGGCTTACTCCAAGCGGCATATAACCAGGTTTATGTGAGCCTAAAATTAAAGGTACTTCCTCCTTAGTAATAGTTCTTACCTTAGAATCCAATGAAGGTTTACGAATAACTCCACCCATTAACCTTCCGTTTGAAATTTCACCTAAAAATCTAACTTTAACTATATCTTTATTAATATCATCAACTTCACCTAATATTTTTTTATCATTATCCTCAAATATAACATGCATGTTCATTAGATTAATCACAACTTGTTCACTATCTTTAATTTTAACATCTGCTGAACGATCACTAATATAAACTATTCCATCAAACATAAGCTTTCCCCTCTTATCCTATATCTTATATAAAATTATACCTTTTTTTAGTTTTTTTTACAAGAATATTATAAAAATTATAATAAATAAATTATACGTTTAATCCAAAAATAAGATTACTCGTAGTAATCTATATGTTTTTTTCTAATTCTTTTCTTATATTTTCATCTTTTACTTTGCACAATATTTTTAATAAATTATTTTTTTTAGCATACAAACCTAATTTTTCTTCATATTCTTTTAATTTATTGACAGTAATTTGAATTTGCTTATAAACAGCATTTCTACTTACATCATAATTTTCAGCAATTTCACTTAATGATAAGTTACTAAAATAATAAGCCTCAAAATAATTTCTTTGTTTTTCTGTTAAAAGTTTGTAATAACAATCATATAAATTGTTGTATAAAATATAATCTTCCATCAAATCACCTACATAAAGTCTTTAAATAACCCATAAATATACTTTTCAATATCAAATACTTGTAAATCCTCTTTTGATTCACCTAAACCAATATATTTAACAGGAATATTTACTTCTTCCTTAATCGCTAAAACTATCCCACCTTTAGCTGTACCATCTAATTTTGTTAATACTATGCCTGTAATATTTGTAATTTCTTTAAAGTTTTTAGCTTGAGAAATTCCATTTTGACCTGTAGTAGCATCAATTACTAATAAAGTCTCATGTGTTCCGCCTTCAATTAAAGAAGAAACAACTTTATTCATTTTTTCTAATTCTTTCATTAAGTTAACTTTATTTTGAAGACGACCAGCTGTATCTATTAAAACAACATCATAATTTTCTTCTTTAGCACGAACTATTCCATCATATACTACACTTGATGGATCACAACCTTCTTCTTTTGAATAAAAATCAATATCTATTTTTTTACTCCATTCATTCAACTGCTCTATAGCACCCGCTCTAAAGGTATCAGCACCCACTAATAAAACTTTTTTACCTTCATTTTTCAAATTATAAGCTAATTTACCTATAGTTGTTGTTTTTCCAACTCCATTGACTCCAACAAATAAAATAATTGTGGGTCCTTCTTTAGCATAATTAATTTTACTTGTTAATACATCATCATTTACATATATAATAAATAATTCATCAACTATGACTTCTTTTAAAAGTTCCGTATCTTCTATTTTTTCTTGTCTTACTCTACTACGAAGTCTATCCATAAATTCCATAACTGTATTAACTCCTATATCAGCCATAATTAATATTTCTTCTAATTCTTCAAAATATTCTTCATTAATTTTTTTATATTTATTAGTTAAATTTACTAAATTTGATACAAAACTAGTTCTTGTTTTTGTTAAACCTTTTTCATATTTAGTTATTTCCACCTTTTGTGTATTTGTATCACATTTATCGGAACTTATGACTTCTTTATTTGACTCATTTTCTGTTGTTTGAATCTCTTTATCTTTAAACATATTTTTGATTTTATTAAATAATCCCATTGTTATCACCTACTAAAATTATAGCATAGTTACTACTATAAATAAATTAAAAACATTATAAATAACACAAAAATATCTTAATTTATGTTATACTTTAATGGGATGATATTATGACTGAAATTGATTATATCTTATTAAACGAAGAACTTGATAATTACTTAAATTTTATAAAACTTACTGATAATTCATTTTATACTAATAATCTTGAATTATTTTTAAGCATTGCCAACCAATTACAAATCAATACCAGACTACAAAATGTTAAAGATAATAATACTATAAGTCTTCTAGAAGGTATTGATTATATAAAGAATTATTTAGAACAACTAAATCCAAGCATAGCAAGAAGATTCTTAGCTGATGTTAATAATGGTCTTATTAATTTTAATAATCCAGATGATGACTATATAATAGAAAATAATCATTATGATGATTTAAAAGGAAAAAATATTACAGAAACAAATCCTAAAAATATAACAATATCAAATGATGACCAATATGAATATATTCATATTGGTCCAAAGTCATTTATAAATATAGAAAATAAAGTTACTAAATATTCGAGATTGCCTACCATTATACATGAATTTTTTCATACTTTAAATCGCGATGATAAAACCTTCACTGCTAATAGAAATTTACTTACTGAATTTATATCTATATATTTTGAATTTGATTTCATTAATTATATGGCTAAACAAGGATTTTCAAAAGAACTATTTTTAAAAACTAATATTTATAGATACAACAGCACAGTTAGTTCATTATCTTCCTTCATAGAAAGTACTAAGATTTTAATGTTAAAAATAAAAACAGGGGTTATTGATCAATATAGCTGCGATATAGAAAATATGGACTCTGCTTCGAAAGATGCCTTTTTATCTTCTTTAGCTCGTATAAATAAAGTTATTGATAAACGCAGAAAAAATAGAAATAATACTAATTATATTCCTCTTTTTGATAACCATTTTACAGCTAGATATTTAGTTGGCGTTCCACTTGCTTATTTATTATCTAAAAGTGAAGATCCTGAAATGCCTCAGAAAATGCTTTCTGTTGCTGCGGATGTTAATAAAAAACCTACAATAGACTTACTTACAACGATAAATCTACGACCTTATGATATTAAAACATTAAATTATAATTCTATTCTTAACGATTTTAGATCAGATATAATTGAAACTCAAACGAAAAAAAATAAATCTCATCACTCCTCTAATTTATAAATTTAAAAACTAGACATTTTAGCTTTTTTTTGTTATAATTAGACTCGGTTAGTTACTTATATAAAAATTAACTTTAAGAAAGGAGAGACATAATGCAAATAAAACCAAATGGAACTAAAGTAATTGTTTTAGGTGGTTTAGGAGAAGTCGGAAAAAATATGTATTGTATAATGCATAAAGACGATATTATTATTATTGATGCAGGTATTAGTTTTCCCGAAAGTGATTTACTCGGAGTTGACTATGTTCTTCCAGATTTTACATTTTTAAAAGAAAACGAAGATAAAATCAGGGCGTTATTTATAACTCACGGTCACGAAGATCATATTGGGGCTATACCATTTTTATTAAGTCAAATAAATATACCTGTCATTTATGCACCAAATCAGGCTAAAGAATTAATTGCTGTAAAATTAGCCGATCGTAATATTAGATATGATAATTTAGTTGTATATACGGAAAAAGATAATATTAAATTTAATGAAATGGAAGTTGAGTTTTTCAGAACTACTCATTCTATACCAGATTCACACGGAATTAGTATTAAGACTCCCGATGGAAGAATTATTACCACTGGTGATTTTAAATTAGATTTAACACCAATTGGTCCTATGGCTAATTTATATAAAATGGCTTGTTTAGGACATGATGGTGTCGATCTTTTAATTAGTGATTCTACTAATGCTTTGAATGAAGGATATTCAACTAGTGAATCTAATGTTGACAATGCATTAAGTGATATGTTTGATCGTTGTCGTACCAATAGAATCATCATCGCAACTTTTGCTTCTAATATTTATCGTCTAAAACATATCTTTGAGACTTGTTATAAACACAATAGAAAAATATGCATCTTTGGTAGAAGTATGGAAAACAACATTAATATTTCGATTAATGGTGGTTATATTAATCACAAAGAATTATTAATATCCCCTGAAGAAGCTAATACCTTAAAGCCTAATGAAGTTACTATCTTATGTACTGGTAGCCAAGGTGAACCTTTAGCCGCATTATCTAGAATTTCAAGTGGAACTCATCGTCAAATAAAATTAAGACCTGATGATGTAGTAATCTTTTCCTCTAGTGCTATTCCTGGTAATGCTTTAAGTATATCTAAAATAATTAATAAACTATATTTAAATGGGGTTAAAGTATATACAAATACAGCTTTAGCTGATTTACATACTTCTGGTCATGGTAATGAAGAAGAATTAAAGCTAATGATTAGACTCTTAAAGCCTAAATATTTAATGCCGTTTCATGGAGATTATAGGATGTTAAAAAAACATGCTAATATAGGTATTGAATGTGGTATTCCTAAAGAAAACACCTTTGTTTTAAAAAACGGAGATTCTCTAAATTTAGTTAATCATGTAGTTACACCAGCTGAATCAATGCCTGGTGAAGATATATATGTAGATGGAAATAGAATTGGAGAAATTGGTAGCGCTGTTTTAAAAGATCGAAAAATGATGGCAAGAGATGGTATATTAGTTGTTATTATAAATGTAGATATGAAACATCATGAACTACTAATTAAACCTAATATTACTACAAGAGGATTTATTTTAATTAATGAAAATGAACAATTAATCAAAAAAATAGAAGAAAAATCAGAATCTATTTTAAAAAGAGAACTAGCCAATAATAAATCAACTTTTGCAACTATGAAAACAACACTTACTTCGGAACTTTATAACTATATTAATGAACTTACTGGTAGAAATCCTATAATTCTACCAATCATTATCGATATTAAAAAAGAAGTAAAAGCTGAAGTTTAGATAAAAAAATAACTACTAAATTTAGTAGTTATTTGAGAGTGTAAAAAACTTTGTGTAAAGTTACCTATCTATGGTAATAAAAGATATTAGAGATTGACTATGTCAGTCTCTTTTTTGATAATCTAATATTATCACAATTAGTTAAATTTTCAAATATCAATTTAAACGATTAGGATATAAAATATTCAATTCATTATAAATCATATCCCAATTTGGATATCTAGTTGTCCATTTTTTCTCTACATTTTTAGTAGCTAAATAAAGACATTTCATAAGAGAACTATCAGTTGGGAAAACTCCTTTTGTTTTTGTATATTTACGATATGATCGATTTAGGCTTTCTATGGCATTTGTTGTATACATAATTCTTCTTAATTCTTTAGAATAATTAAATAAGGTACAAATTGCTTCCCAATTATCTTCCCAAACTTTTAAGCTAGTTGGATATATAGAATTCCATTTTTGTTTTACTTTCTCTAGATTTTCTCGTGCCTCCTTCTCAGTATTTGATTTATATATAGTTCTTAAATCATTACAAAACTCTTTTAAATGTTTATAAGAAACAAACTTAACAGAGTTTCTGATTAAATGAACAATACACCTTTGTTGCATAGCATTTGGATATACAGCTTTTATTGCTTCATTTATTCCTTTTAATCCATCAGAACAGATTATTAATATATCTTTAACACCACGATTTTTCAACTCATTTAAAGTCCCTAACCAATATTTAGCAGACTCATTTTCTCCAATCCATATTCCAAGAACTTCTTTAAAGCCTTCAGTTGTAACACCTAAAATAACATAAGCAGCTTTTTTAACAATAATATTTTCTTGTTTAACATTGAAATGTACTGCATCTATAAAAACGATAGGATATACTTCTTTTAACGGTCTTTTTTGCCATTCTTCAACCTCTTCTAAAACAGCATCAGTAATATTACTAATCATAGTAGCCGATAGTTGCACACCATAAATGTCTTCAATAGAATCACTAATTTCTCTAGTAGATAAACCTTTACTATACAGATTTATTACTTTTTCTTCTATTCCGGATATGTCCCTTTTGTTTTTGGGAACAATCTGTGGATCAAACTCACTATTTCTGTCTCTTGGGACAGTAAGTTCAAATTCCCCAAATTTACTTTTTACATTTTTGGATGAATAGCCATTCCTATAGTTATTCTTTTCTATTTTATTATCATTTTTTTCATATCCCATAGATGATTCAAATTCGGCATTCATCATAGTTTGAATTGTGTCTTTAAACATATCTTTTAAAGCATCAGCAATATCATTTGCATTTTTAATATCATAATTTTCTAATATATATTTAACAACTTCATTATTTTTACTTTCTTTCATACAAAAATCCTTCCTTGGTTTTATATTTCTATATTACCATAGAAGGATTTTAAACTTTACACAAATTTATTTACAGACTCAGTTATTTTTATTTTGCTTCTTCCTGAGCTCGTGTTTCTCTAACAACTGTTATTTTTATAGTACCTGGATATTTCATGTTTTCTTCTATCTTTTCTTTTATATCTCTGGCAATCTTATGAGCTGTTAAATCATCAACTTCCTCTGGTTTTACTATAACACGTAATTCTCTTCCTGCCTGAACAGCAAAAGCTTTTTCAACTCCATCAATATTATTTCCAACTTCTTCAAGTTGAGTAAGACGTTTAATATAGTTTTCTAAAGAATCGTTTCTTGCACCTGGACGAGAAGCACTTAAAGCATCTGCTATAGAAACTATTACAGAAATAACACTATTAGCTTTAACATCACCATGATGTGACGCAATAGCGTTAATTACAACAGGATCTTCATTATATTTTTTGGCAATATCAACACCAATTTCAACATGGCTTCCTTCAACTTCATGATCGATTGCTTTACCTATATCATGTAATAACCCAGCCCTTTTAGCTAAGGTAATATTTTCTCCTAATTCAGCGGCCAAAAGTCCAGATAATTGAGCTACTTCTATTGAATGTTGTAATGCATTTTGCCCATAACTAGTTCTAAAATGTAACTTACCAATTATCTCAATTAAATCTGGATCAAATTTAGTTAATCCTAATTCAAAAGTAGCTTCATTACCATATTCAATTATTTTTTGTTTCATATCTTTACAAACTTTATCGTATAATTCTTCAATTCTAGTAGGATGAATTCGTCCATCCTTAATTAAACTTTTTAAAGTAACATAGGCAATTTCACGACGTAGTGGATCAAAACTAGAAAGAACTACAGCTTCAGGCGTATCATCAATAATTAAATCTACACCTGTAATAGCTTCAATAGTACGAATGTTTCGGCCTTCACGCCCAATTATTCTACCTTTCATTTCTTCGTTAGGTAGTTCGACAACTGTTACTGTTTGATCACTAGCTATATCAGCCGCATATTTTTGCATAGAAGTAACAATCATTTCTCTAGCTGTTTTATCTGCTACTAATTTAGCTTCATTTTCTTGTTCTCTAATATACTCAGATATTTCTTTTGTCATGTTTTCTTTAACTTGTTTCATGACCAAGTCTTTAGCTTTTTCTTTACTAAAACCAGATATTTTTTGTAATAAATCTAGTTGCTCTTTTTTTATTTCTTCCACTTTACTTCTTTCTTCTTGGATTTCATTAAGTTGGTCGGTTAGTTTTTCTTCACGTTGATCTAATGTAGCTTCACGTTTTTGATACAACTCATCTCTTTTATCCATGTTATTTTCACGTTGTAATAATCTATCTTCTTGTTCTTTTAACTCCAATTTTTTTTCTTTGATTTCCTTGTCTGTTTCCATTTTCAGTTTATGCATTTCTTCTTTTTGCTCTAAAATGGAATCTCTTTTAATCTTATCTGCTTCTTTTTTTGCATCATTAAGAATATGTTCAGCTTTTTTAGAGGCAACTTTACCTCGTAATAAATTAATGATATATCCTATTCCAAAACCTACTATTAATCCAATTATTATAAGTAAAACGGAGTATAACATATTATTCATACATATAACCTCCATTAGAATACATTTAATAAATTAAATCATAATCTATACTTCTATTGTAAATTTCTTTCGAGCTGCTGTCAAGTTTTTATTAAATGCCAAACAAAAGAATCTATGATATAGATTCTCAGAGTGTAGACAAACCCCTAGAATTTTTCTAGAGGTTTTCTTATGCAGATTTTAAAAATTGAAATTTGAAAAGG
>CANRKG010000028.1 GCA_947631155.1 uncultured Bacilli bacterium | reverse complement strand
TAAAGCGTTCTTACTTTTTCATTATACACCACTTTTTCAAAAAAAGAAAGAGTATTGATACTTTGTCAACACTCTGAGTGACTAAAAGTCACTTTTAATTTTTATAATCAAAGTAAAAATCTAAAATTCGTACTTGATCTCCTTCTTTAGCCCCTAATTCTTCTAATTTTTGATCAATTCCCATTCTTCTTAATTTCTTAGCAAAGCGAAGCATTCCTTCTTCTGATGAAAATTTAGTCATTTTAAATATTTTTTCTATTTCTTTACCTTTTATAACCCATAAATCATCAGCTTCTTTTTCAATTTCATATGGAGCTTCTTTCTTAAACTTATATAAAACATGACTTTCAAAAGCTGTATCTTCAAACAAAGGCTTATCAGGAATTTGCTCTAATAAATTTGCTAAAGCATCTAAAACTTTTGTTAAACCTTGATTTAAGGCTGCACTTACTTCAAAGATTTCCATGTCAGGTTTATTTAATTTCTTTTTAAATTCCTTTAAATTGTCCTGAGCCTGAGCAAGATCCATTTTATTTGCAATAATTATTTGCTGTTTTTTTAGTAGTTTGGGATTAAAGTCTTCTAATTCTTTATTTATAAGTAGATAATCTTCATATGGATCTCTACCTTCGCTGGCACTCATATCAATTACATGGGCAATAATTTTTGTTCTTTCAATATGTCGTAAAAATTTATCACCTAATCCTTGACCTTTACTTGCTCCTTCAATTAATCCTGGTAAATCAGCAATTACAAAACTTCTCCCATCACTACTTTTACTAACACCTAGATTTGGAGTTAACGTAGTAAAATGATAAGCCGCAATTTTAGGCTTTGATTTAGATACACAAGAAATAATTGTACTCTTACCGACACTAGGTAAACCAACTAAGCCAACATCAGCAATCATCTTAACTTCGACTTTTAATTCCTTTTCTTCGCCTTCTTCTCCATTTTCTGAAAAATCTGGAGCAGTATTTGTTTGTGTTTTAAAAGCTGTATTACCTCTACCGCCACGTCCACCTTTGGCTACTATTACACTGCTATTTTTATCTTTTAAATCGCCAATAATCAAACCAGTATCTAAATCTGTAACTACTGTTCCTAAAGGAACTTTGACAATTAGTGGATCTGCACCTTTACCATGTTGATTTTTACCTTTACCATTTTCACCTTTAGATGCTTTTAAAATTTTTTGATATCTTAAATCTAACAAAGTATGAAGTCCTTCATCTACTTGAAAAATAATGTCGCCGCCATGACCACCATTGCCACCATATGGTCCACCCATAGCGACATATTTCTCACGTCGAAAAGCAGTACAGCCATCTCCACCTTTTCCTGCAATTACTTTAATTATAACTTCATCTACAAACATACAATCACCTTTTTATTTATTTTTATTATCAAAAAAGAGCCAACGGCTCCATTTTATTCTGCTACAGGATATGCAGATACTTGTTTTTTATCTTTTCCTAAACGTTCAAATTTTACAATTCCATCTACTGTTGAATATAATGTATCATCATTACCACGTCTTACATTAGTACCTGGAAAAATTTTTGTACCGCGTTGACGATAAATAATTGAACCTGCTGTAACGAATTCACCGTCTGCTGCTTTAGCACCTAATCTACGACCAATTGAGTCACGACCATTTGATGTAGATCCTTGTCCTTTATGGTGAGCAAATAATTGGATATTTAATTTTAATAATCTCATTTGCTTTTCCTCCTTATTTTATTTCTATATATTCTTTATAATTACTTTTTAATTCTTTTAAAAGATTAATCATGTTACGAATTAATATCTGAGTAGTTCTATCATGGCTATTAATAGTAATAGTCATACCTTTTTTACTAACCATGTATTTTAAACTATTTTTATCTAACGATAAAATTCCATTTACAGTTGTTGTAACAATACTACTTACTGCACTACACACGATGTCTTTACCCATGTCATCGTACATAGCATGCCCAAGAATACTAATTTTTTTATAATTAATACCTTCTTTTTCTATTTTTACTTTTATCATAATTACCCAGCTATTTTTGTTATTTTAACTTTAGTATAAGGTTGTCTATGACCTTGAGTTTTACGATTTGAACGGTCTTTACTCTTATATTTAAAGACTCTTATTTTTCTTTGTTTACCGTTTTTAACAACTTCACCTAAAACCGTAACTCCTTCTAAGTAAGGATTACCTACTTTGTTGTCAAGCATTAATACTTTTTCAAATTTAACTTCATCACCTGGATTAGCGTTTAATTTTTCAACAAAAATTTCTTCATTTTCTTTAACAAAGTATTGCTTGCCACCAACTTTAATAACAGCGTTCATTCATATACCTCCTTTATTTTAAAACTTAAGACTCGCTCTTAAGGTACAAGATATCTTGTTTTTACCTTTTCAATGCGGTTTGAGCATGAGGCGTCAAACGTTATAATTATATCATACACTTTTCTATTTTGTCAAATCATATAAATTTCTCATGACATTCTTATTATATGACTATTAAAATTTATTATTATTAGATGCATTTCTATTAGCTTTATAGTCATTAAAATTTATTATTTTAGCTTTTTGTTTAAAAGAATCTTTTATATCATAATCAAAAGGAGCTACTTTACAATCAAGTTTTTCTAATGTATCAGTTAGCTCATCAGTTGATTTTTCTTGATTCGTTTTTTCATCCAATAAAATATTATAAAAATATTCTTTTTTTGAATCTTCAACTATACCATCAACCATTTCTATAGCATTTATTCCAAAGGCATCTTCTAGTCTTTTTGCTATTTCCATTATATGATAATTAGAGTATTCTCCTAAATACATATATTTTAAAGAACTAATGTAAGTTTCTAAATTAATTTCTTTTTGACCATATACTAACGATTTTGCAACTGCAAATTTATTAAGTTGAACCATATCGTCAATATAGTAATCTAAATTTCCTATTTCGTCATAATAGTCACATATTGTTTCAAACAATAAATCCCACTCTGAATTTTTAATTGTAATTTCTCCTATATCATAAAGTTTTTCATAAGCATCTAAATCATCTGCTAATAAACACATCACATCATCTAAAGTAAAAAATTCTTCTTGTTCTTCTTCACTTTCTTCAAAATCTAATAAATCTTCTGCAATTGATGGTACTTCTGTCAGTTCTTTGACATAGGGTTGAATCCCTTTTCTGAAGAAATTCTTATCCAATATTGTATAACCATCCCTAAAATATTGATCTTGTAATTGAATTTGAATAATTTCTAAATTTAAACTATTTATTTGGTCAAACATAAAGCTCTCCTTTTGATTGATTATAATACACTAAAACATAAAAAAAATCAACTAAGATAGTTGATCATTAAAATAAATTGTTTTATCTAAAACTTGTTTTAAGTCTCTTTCATTAAATGGTTTTACTAAAATATCTACTACACCATAGGAAAATACTTTATCTCTAGTTTCTTTTGAATAATCACTTGTAATAATAGAAACTGGTATTTTAGAGAATAATTGATTAGATTTAAAATAATCTAAAACATCAAAGCCACTTAAGCCTGGCATATTTAAATCTAATAAAACGGCGACAATTTTATCATCAGAATCATTTGATATAATCTCAATAGCTTCTTTACCATCTAAGGCTACTAAACAATTATACTCTTGATGAAAAATCTTTTGGACAAAGCCTCTAGTAACATTAGAATCGTCTACTATTAAAATAGTTTTATCATTTAAAACTATTTCATCAGTAGGAGGTGTTGCAGGCGTTACTGTAACATCTTCTCCTAGATATGTTTGTACTAAAGCTAAAATTCTATTGGCTTCATTTACTAATTCTTCATAGTGATCAATTACATAAAACATATTATTTTTTTTACTTTCTAATTCGTGATTATAAGCAAAATCAGCTAATTTAGTAAATCCAAAATATTTAGAATCACTTTTTAAAGCATGAACTTCAATAGCATAATCAGCCATATCAGAAATTTCTTTGTAATTTTTAATTCTGTCTAAGCGAGGTTCTACCTCTTTTAAAAAATCTTGTAGAGTTTGATTATATAAATCCATATCTCCAAACAGTTCTAAGGCTTTATCAATATCTACTCCATTTTCTATTAAAAAAGTTTTATCTTTCAAATCAATCCTCTCCTAATCATTATTAAAAGCAATTGTCTTTTCAACTACTAGTTTAACTGCCTCCATATCAAATGGTTTATTAAGCATATCTACAATTGGATAGGTAAAAGCTTTATCAATAGTATCTTTATCTACAGCGCCAGTAATAATTGACACTGGTATTTTTTCAAATAAATTATTCTGCTTTAAATATTCTAACACTTGAAATCCATCTATATTTGGCATATTAAGATCTAAAAGTAAAGCAGCAATTTTATTAGGATTAGAACTAATGATATTTAGAACCTCTTTGCCATCTTTGGCCATTATAACATCATAATTTTTACTAAAAGCTTCTTCTACAAAGTTTCTTATAATACTAGAATCATCAGCAATTAAAATAGCCTTAGTAGATAAATCAATTTGTTCTTTAGTAATAAGTTCAACTTGTGGAGGTTTTTCGACTTGATTTTGAGAATCTACTGTCACAGAAGATTCTGATACTACTTCATCTTTTTGTAAATATTGTTTTATGACTTCATAAATTCGATTAGCTTCTTGTAATAGCTCTTGATAACTATTATTAACAGTGTTAATATCATTGGCTTTACTAGCCAATTCATGCTTATATGAAAAATCAGCTAGTGTTGTAAAACCTAAATATTTAGCATCACTTTTTAAAGAATGGACTTCAATAGCATAGTTAGGCATGTCATTCGTATTTTTATAGGTATCTATTTTTTTCATTCTATCTTGATATGCATCTAAATAATCATTCAAAAGTGAATCATACATTGCCATATCACCTAATAATTCTAAGCTTTTATTAAGATCTACTCCATTTGCTATTAGTATATTTGTATCCTTCATTTTATATCACCTACTCTAAACAAATTATAACACAAAAAACTACATACTTAAATATTTAGCAACAATTTTGTTTAATTCTTGACGATCGATTGGTTTTGCTAAATAATCATCAAAACCTTCTTTTAGATATTTTTCTTTCATACCGCTAATTGCATTAGCAGTTAAAGCAATAACTTTAGTATTAAAATTAGGCATCTCTTTTAATTTCTTTAATGTATCAATACCACTCATTTTTGGCATCATATCATCCATTAAAATAAGATCATATACTTGTCCTTGTTCTATCTTTTCTAAACAAGCAAAGCCACTTTCTACTTCTTCTGTAATAACATGATAATTTTGAAGAAGACGGGCCGCTACTTTTAAATTAATTTTATTATCATCAACTATTAAAACACGTTTATTAGAAGCATCAATATGTTCTGGAGCTTTTTCTTCTAAAATTTCTGGAGCTTTTACCACTTCTTTTTTAATAATTCTTTGATCAATAGATATAGTAAATTTTGACCCTTTTCCATAAATACTTTGAACTACTATTTTTCCATTCATTAATTCTACTAATTTTTTGGTTATTGCAAGACCAAGCCCTGTTCCTTCAATAGTGATATTTTTATCTATATCAAAACGTTCAAATTTAGAAAATAGTTTATCAATATTTTCTTCTTTAATACCAATTCCTGTATCTTCTACAGAAATAATTAATCGACAAATATCATCTTTGATAATTGAAGACACTCTAAAATCTACATAGCCTTCTTTAGTGTATTTAATTGCATTAGTTAAAATATTTAATATAACTTGTTTTACTCTAGTATGGTCTCCATATAAAATAGCAGGAATACTATCATCATAATGAGTCCTAAAATCAAGGACTGATTCTCCCATTCTAGCCTTAGTTAATGAAACTAAATTATTAAAAATTTCTTTAAAATCATATTCACTATTTACAATTTCAATTTTGCCAGACTCTATCTTTGAAATATCTAAAATACCGTTAACAATTTCTAATAATCCATTAGATGCCATGATAATATCTTGAACTTCTTCTTTAGCAGATTCTGGTAAATCTTCTTCGCTTAAAGCTTGAGAAAAACCAACGATAGCATTTAGTGGTGTTCTAATTTCATGAGACATACTAGATAAAAAATCACTTTTAGCTTGATTAGCTTTATCAGCTTGATCTTTAGCCATATTTAATTCATTAATTAACTTAATATCTGGATTTTCAATAGTAAAATACATCAAAAATGTAATAAATGACTCAGTTGCTGTTACTAATAGAATACTAGGCATAACTAGTTGAATAGATAAAATAAGTGGAAACATAATAAGATAAGCTATTAAGGGTATACATTTTATTTTTTTGATATTGCTAAAATTTTTTATTACAGAAATAATTGATATAAGTATATATATTCCACCAATAATATAGGAAATATTAGCACTAATTCCATATGAATATATTGCATTATTTTGATTATAATAATTTAAAGGTAAAATGAATAATATAATACTAAAGACGATAAATAGTATAAAAAATACCTTCATAATTATTTTTCTTTTTTTTAACGATTTTTCTGTTTTATCTTTATTACACACTAATAAAGTATATAGTGTAAATAATGAAACCCACAATAACAGATATATTAAATATAATTTAGTAATAACTATATTTAATATAGGCATTTTGTCCATATTTATAATTGTAAATATACTACTAATATCCAAAATTAAGCCGATTACATTCGATATAACCATTAAAATATATATACGATTTTCTTCTGAGGTAAATCTTGGTTTAGAAAAATAAACAAATACTAGCATCAACATATAAAATAAACTGCATATTTGAAAGTACATACTACTAATCATATAAAACATCTCCATACTATACTATTCAATATATTAAGTATAATACAAAAAAAACTAAATATCAATTGATATTTAGTAAGAGTTAATACTACTTAATATTTCTTTATTAATTGTAATACACTTTGTCTTAATTTTTGATTAGCATTCTCTAAATCAGTATCCAAAACCTTAAATGGTTCTCCAAAGCTAACTACTAAATTATCACTATTTTTAACGTAATTACCAGTTACAGCAAATGGGACAATTATTGAGTCAGTTTTTTTTGCCATAGAAACAGCTCCATATTTGAAAGGTAGTAATAACGTATTATCATATTCTGATTCAGTAATTATTTTATTATCTTTTAAATTTAATAGGTATTGTTTTGATTGTAAAATTGCATCTTTATATTTCTCTATAGTAATCTTACCATTATTGTATAATTCTTCTATATATAATATTTGAGATAATAGAGCTTTCTTACCTATAGTTTCCTTAAATTCAGTATATGACATATCATTACTAAAAATTTTATATAATTCTTCTATCTTTTCACTCTTTAAAATGTTTCTAGTACCTTCTGGAAATAAGCCAATAGCTCTACCATTATTTAGATACTCGATTGACTCTTTTTCACTAGCTTTTGGATTATTTTCACGATCAACACATATAGCACCAGTAGCCTTAAATAATATACCCATATTACTATCAAAATATTCTTTTTTTGCCAACCAATGAGTAGTTCTACTAGTTGAACATATAACAGGAAATTGATCCCACACATGTAAATGATTTCCACATAATAAAATTGGACCTTTTTTAGGAATATTATCTTGATTAATTATTTTAAGATTAAAATAATGTTTAAATAGCGGAGAGCCTATTACTCTGCCGGTTTGATAACCAAATTCTTTTAACATATTACTTTACTTTCCTTTTTTTACTAATACTTTTGATGAATTTGCTCTTCTCTCTAATTCTTTGTAATCAATTTTTCCTAATTCTTTACCTAATTTAGTAATTGGAAATTCATCAACTTGTTCAAATGAATATGGTTGGTGATATTTATCAAGATTATTTTGACAACATTCCTTAATTTCATTAATTAACTGATCATTCATTTCATATCCTTCTTTTAAAATTACATAAGCCTTTGGCACTTTTATATTTTTTTCTGGAATATTAAAAGGAACTACTGCGCATGAATGTACTTTGTCATTTTTTTCAATTACTTTTTCTATTTGAGGTGGATATACATTAAATCCTGAAGAAACATACATTCGTGTTAATCTATCAGTATAACGTAACATTCCATCTTCTGTCATATAACCCATATCACCAGTATGCAACCAAACTTTACCGTCATGATGTTTTTTCAAAGTAGCCTCCGTTTCTTCAATATTATCAAAATATTGTTTCATAACTGTTGGCCCACAAACACAAAATTCTCCTACTTGGTTATAATCAAGTTCTTCTTCTGTTCCTGGTTTAACTATTTTAAAATTATTACATATAAGAGGAATTCCTATACTTCCTATTGCATTACTATAATCATCAGATAAAGTTAACCCAGCAACCCCTTCTGTTAAACCATATCCTTTTTTTACTTTTGAAGCACAATTGTGATTATATAAAAATGAATTTAAATCTACTTCTAGTTTTTCTCGTAGTTTTTCGCCACCAGATACAACATATCTTAAGAAAGATAAATCCATATTTTGAATATGTTCATTATTCATAAATGCTTCCCATAATTTAGGAATTCCAAATATATGATTTGGTTTATATTTTTGTATTAATTTATGAAAATCTTTTGAACTATATTTTGGTACTAATATAGTTGTAATTCCATAAGACAATGGCATATGAATAGAACTACATAATCCAAAGCCATGAAATACAGGCATAATTGTTAACATTGTATCTCCAGTATAAAAATTCTTAGCTGTTGCTTTTTGTTGATGAACCATACAATTAAAATTATCACTAGTTAATTCAACACCTTTAGTGATTCCAGAGGTTCCACCTGTATACATAATAACTGCTGTCGTATCTTTCTTATATTTTGGAATAATTAAATTATCAATATTTTTTCCTGATTCTATAAATTCATTTAATTTTATATATTTAGGATTATTTTTATAATCAACATTAATTTTAGAAGTTGCTTTATATGCAAGTTTCATTGAAAATGGCATAGAATCTCCTGCTGAAACAATAACAGCATTATTAACACAAGTATCATCTATGATTTTATCAATTTCTTCATATGCATTATCTATCATTACTAATAAGTCTGAATTAACTAAATTAATACATTCTTTAATTTCTTCACTACTTTTTAATGGATGAACCATATTAGCTACTGCACCTATTTTATTTAAGGCATAAAATACAAAAACTGCTTCTGGCACATTTGGTAAGCATAAAGTAACTATACTACCTTCTTTAATTCCTTTACTTTGAAAAGATTTTGCAAATTCATCAATTTTTTGAAATAACTCTTGATATGTAAATTTTTTTCCAAAATAATTAAGAGCAATTCTATTTAAATTATTTTGATTATTTTCGTATAAATAATCAAAACAAGTCATTTCTGGAAGCTTAATATCTCTTTCTTCATAAGAATAATATTTCATCCATGGTCTATCAATCGATCCTTTACCATATACTGGTTTTATTTCATTTAATGATCTTAATTTAATATTTTTTCTTTCTATATTTTCTTTTATTTTCTGTATTACATTATATGCATCGTTCCTAATTGAATAAATTCTTGTATAATCAGTAAAGTCAATAGTTTTATTATAATTACAATCCATGCATATAACTTTAGTTACTTTACTTAAATCAATAATATTATTAACATCATCTTCTATCATAATATCAATATTATTATTTTTAACTGCTTCAGTTTTATCATCAGCTGTATATACAATTTTATCATAATCTATATTATTTGCTTTTAACCACTGCTCAACAATATATCTCATTAATTTACCCATTTTTGTATCTTTATCTGTATAAACTCTGGAAGTTATTATTATAATCTTATCACCACTATTATGAAGTAGTTTAGTTAAATCAGATGCTCCCTTACGAGCTTTTTCTTTTGTTACATATTTTAATAAATTTCTTTTCCAAAAATTATCTTCTTCTTTTTTACTACAACCAAACATTTCAGAAATAGTAAAACCATTTTCATTGATAGGTTTTATTCCAAAAAATTTTTCTCCTTCTCTTATTTGAAAATCACCAATATCTGTCAAAACGCCATCAATATCTAATCCTATATTCATTTATATAATCCCTCCCAATATATTATTTATTTCTAATACTGCTCGAAATTAAGTTGTATAATAACAAAAAATTTACTTCTTGTCAACTAAATGCTCTATACTTCTTGAATTACTGTAATAATCATTGGTTTTGATTCAGTTTCTTTATAGAAAAACTTTCCTAAGACTTCTCTAACTTCCGTTTTTATTTTAGAGTAATCTACACGAGGCATATTTGGAGTTATATTATCTTCTATAACTTGACGAGCTAACTCTTTTGTTTCAATAAGTAAGTCTTGACTCTCTTTAACATAAATAAATCCACGGGTCAAAATTTCTGGTCCTCCTACTATTTGCTTGGTTTTTTTATCTAAAGTAGAGCTTATAATAACAATTCCATTAGAACCTAACATTTCTCTATCTTTTAAGACTAAATCACCAACATCTTCTTGACTTTTTCCATCAATTAATGTTTCATCTACTTCAATATGTTCATTTGTAGGAGAAAGTTGACCATTAATAAATAAGGCTACATCTCCGTTTTCTTTTAAAATAATATTTTCCTTAGGAATTCCTGCTTGTTCTGCGACTGTTGCATTAGCATATTGATGACGGTATTCTCCTTTTACAGGAAAGTAATATTTAGGGTTCATTAAGTTAATCATCATCATTAAATCTTCACTTGAAGCATGATGAAGAAGATGTTTTTTACTAGATAATGAAACAGCATTAGCTCCTAACATCGCAATTTCATCCATAATTAAGGCCATTCTTTTTTCTATTCCGGCATATGATGGTTCAGTAATAAAAATAGTATCTGTTTCCATTAGCTTAATATATTTATCATAGCCTTTAATAATTCTTTCTAAGTTAGCAAAAGGTTTTTCTTTTTCATCAGAAATTAATATAACAACATTTTTTTCATGAATATTACTTAAATCTCCTATTTTTTTCGGATTAATCTTTAAATAACCCTCTTTGATAGCCATTGTAATAATTTTTTGTAAAGTTTTACCCATTATTACAATTTTTCTATTAGTATTGCATACTTCATCAAATATTTCTTGAATACGATATATATGAGCAGGCATAATAGTTGCGATAATACGATTTTCATTTCTATTTAAGACTTCGCGAATAAATTCACTAACTCTATTATTAGGACTAGTATGACCTTTCTTTTCCGCATACATAGATTCTGAAAGTAAACATAAAACACCTTGTTTACCTACATAAGCTAATTTACCTATATCCATTTTATAATTTCCTACCATAGTTGCATCTATAGTAAAGTCTCCGGTATAAACTATAGCCCCATCTTTAGTATATAAAACATAACATAGAGCATCAGGTATGGAATGACTAACACTAATTGGAAAAATAGAATTTTTTCCAAAATTAATTTTATTATGAGCCTTTATTTCTATTAATTTGTATTTTTTAATTTGTTGCTCTGTTAAATCATTCTTTAATATTTCCATAGTAAATCTAGCAGCATAAACTGGAAGTTGCGGTATTAGTTCTAATAAATCGGGTATAGCTCCCATATTACTTTCATGACCATGACTTAAAAATATTCCCTTAATTCTTTTTTGATTTTTTATCAGGTAATCAAAGTTGGGTATTATATAATCAATTCCTAAGTTTCTGTCACTATCGAATTTTAAGCCAGCATCGAAGACAAAAATATCTTTATCAACTTCGACTACATACATATTTTTTCCATTTTCATTTAGTCCACCTAAACTAAAAATTTTTATTTTACTCATTTTTTCTCCTTTCTTTAATTTTGACTATAAGCTCAATGAACTTCTACATTATATCAAAATTATTAATTTATTTCAATATTCTTTTGATTTAAATAAGTAATTACATTATCTATAATTGATTTTTCTTCATCATAAGTAATAAGCTCTTTGGCTTGTTCTAAATCTATCCAAGCGACTTCTTGTACTTCTTTTTCTTGTTTTATAACTTTAGAAGCTGTTGTAGTTCCTAAAAAGAAAATAACATTTTTAGCTATGCTTTTTTTAGGACTATAAGTAATTACTTCTCTAAAATCACCAATAATTGTGGATTTTACTCCTGTTTCTTCAAAGACTTCTCTAATGGCCGTTTCTTGTTCTGTTTCACCTTTTTCTACATGTCCTTTAGGAATTCCCCAATGACCTATATTATGATAAACTAATAAGACTTTTATTTTATCTTCACTTTTCTTTAATACAACAACTCCACAAGATTTTTCATATGATTTTATTTTATCTACAGTAATAGCTAGTATTTTATATTTTGCTAATTTTTCTTTATTATAAAATTTTAAAAAATCATTTAAATACTGTGTAGCATCAATTGTACTAGGCGCTAGTAAAGAAATAGGAATATTTTTAAGAGCTTCATTAATATTTTCATAAGTAGTAAGATCTGTTACTATTGTATCAAATCGTTCTATTCGCTCTGGTTCTTTACAAAAAGTAATAATATTTCCTACTTTCAATTGCTTTCTTTTTTCATCTAATAATCTTAATTCAACTGTTTTACGACCATTTTTCATCGCCTCAAAATAATTATTAGATAATCCCATTATATATTTCATATATACTCACCTACCTAGCTAATTTTACTAAAGCTTCTTTAGCCGCATTTTGTTCAGCTTCTTTTTTACTACCTGCTACTCCTACACCATAAACAATATCATCAATTACAACTTCAATTGTAAATTTTCGGTCATGAGCAGGTCCTTCTTCTTTAATTAAATTATAAAATAAAGATTTTTGTTCTGTTTGAACATATTCTTGTAAGGCTGATTTATAATCACTAAAGAAAGTAATATTAGGGTTTTCAATATAAGGTACAATAATATCTAAGACAGTTTGTCTAGCTTTGGTATAACCTAAATCTAAATAAATAGCGCCTACTATAGCTTCAAAAATATCTGCAACAATGGCCTTTTTATATTGACCTCCTTCTTTTTCTTCACCGTGCCCAACTTTTATAAAAGAAGGTATACCTAAATTTAGACTGTATTCATATAAAGCATTTTCACACACATAACTAGCTCTAACTTTAGTCATTTCCCCTTCATTATCATCATGATTAGAATATAAATAATCAGCTACAACTAAATCAACCACAGCATCTCCCAAAAACTCTAATCGTTCATAATCTTTTTTGGCTTTATGTTCATTTGCATAAGAAGAATGCGAAACTGCAATATTATAAAGAGTTTCATCATTTGGAGTTATTTTTAATTTTTCATATAACTTTTTCATAAAGAATATCACCTTAATAAGTATATCAAAATTTCAATAAATAGTATAGGTCAAAATTTTTTAATCATAAAAATTAACTATAATATAATTTGCTATTTTTGATAAATTATAGTAAAATTGTAATACGGTGATATCATGAAAAGAATACTTATATTTTTTATTAAATGTTATCAAAAAATTCCTGGTAATTTTCATAATCAATGTCGCCATATTCCTACTTGTTCTAATTATGCCATAGAAGCTATTGAACAATATGGAAGTATTAAAGGAAGTTTTTTAAGTATAAAAAGAATATTAAGGTGTAATCCACTTGGTAGTAGTGGATATGATCCTGTTATTAAAAAGGAGAAATAAAATGAAACGAAAATTTATATTATTAATACTTACTCTTATTTTAACTTTTAATATTACTGGATGTAAACAAGATAATATGGAAGATATTGATATTGCAGTAACCAATTATCCTAATGAATATATTGTTAATAAACTGTATGGAGCAAATGCTACTATTAATAATGTATATCCTGATGGTATTGATATTAATAGTTATAAAATTACTAAGAAACAAAAACAAACTTATGCTGATATGGACTTATTTGTTTATACTGGTCTTGTGGAAAAAGAAAGAAATTTAGCTGTTAATCTTTTAGATTTAAATAAAAATTTAAAAATTATTGATACTTCCTATGTTTTAGAAACAGAATATTCCAATGAGGAATTATGGCTTAATCCATCTTCATTATTAATGATGGCTCAGAATGTCAGATTAGGATTAAAAGAATATATTACTAGTACATACTTATCTAAACAAGTTGATTCTGCTTATAATAAATTAAAAATTGCCTTGTCCGAATTAGATGCTGATTATCGTTTAACTGTTGAAAATACTGATAATAAAGTAATAGTTACTTCTGATTCTGCTTTAAACTTTTTAAATAAATTTAATTTGAAAGTTATTTGCTTAGATGATAAATCTACAGAAAAAGATTTAGAACAAGCTAAAGAATTAGTTAATAAAGGTATAATTAGTTATATATTTACTTTTAAAGGATATAAACTAACTCCTAATGCTGAACAATTACAAAATTATCATAATGGAATTAAAGTCTTAGAACTTAATCGATTAGATAATATTTCTGATGCTGATAGAGATGAAGGTAAAGATTATATTTCATTAATGAATGATAATTTAGATTTATTAAAACAAGAATTATATCAGTAAAAAACCACCCTTTTTAAGGGTGGTCAGAGTGTAGACAAACCCCTAGAATTTTTCTAGAGGTTTTCTTATGCAGATTTTAAAAATTGAAATTTGAAAAGGT
>CANRKG010000027.1 GCA_947631155.1 uncultured Bacilli bacterium | reverse complement strand
CCTTTTAATATAGAAAGACGTATCATTCTATATATAATCCGGCATTAGCAATCATTTCTAACTGTTATTCCAGACTCAAAGGCAGATTACCCACGTGTTACTCACCCTTGCGCCACTAGACGGGAATCCAAATCCAAATTTGTGCAAGCACGCATTCTTCAATGGGCCGTCTCGTTCGACTTGCATGTCTTAGGCATGCCGCCAGCGTTCATCCTGAGCCAGGATCAAACTCTCAATAAAAATTTATTTTAGTTTGTTTATTTTAAATATTATCCCTAGCTACTCAAAATTGACGTTTTGCTTAGTTTTCAAAGATCAATTAACTTACTGTAACATCTGAGTTGCGTTACCAATATATCAAATATTTTTTCTGATGTCAACACTTTTTTTAAACTTTTTTTATTTTTTTACAATCATGTAGACATTTGTTTAACATACAACAACTAATCTACTTTATTATACTATTCATATCAATAATATAATATTCCTATGATGTAAAGTTGATTCAAAAAATTTTCTCAATTTGATATCATTTTACACTTTTCATAATTTTGAAACGCGCTCGTCTAATATACCAAAACTTTTTTCTTATGTCAACATAAAAAAATTATTTTTATTGGTAATTTTTGCTTGTTTTTTTCAACATGCCAGTCTAATATATCAAAGTGTCTTTCTCATGTCAACATAAAAATTAAAAAAAAAATAAAAAAATTAATTTTTATTTTTGTTTTTAATTCTTTTTTGTTATTTCTTTATATATATCACAATAATGATCTACTGTTCCTAAGGAAAAAGCTAGCTGATGCTTTTTTACCATTTCTATTAATGCAGCTAATTCTTTTTTTAAAATTTTATCAACTTCTTTAGGATAATTCATTAATTTTTTATGATAATTATATTCACCACAATCTAATACCTTAAAAGAACCATCTGGAAATATTCTTAAATCCAAATCATAATCAATAAATTTTATCGCTCCTTCTTCAATTATAAATGGGGATGCCATATTACAATAATAGTAAATCTTATTTTTTTTATAATAACCAATTATATTAAACCATCTATCTTTAAAGAAATATAAAATCGCTGGTTCTCTTGTCCACCAGGTTTGACCATCTAGTTCTGTTACTTTTGTTTTTTCATTTCCAAAAATTAAATAATCATCATGTATTTCTAATAAAATTGCCTCATCCCAAGCTTTATAAATTTTACCATTATGTTTATAACCATGTATTTCGTATTTATTCCCTATCTCTAAATTTTCCACTTTTATACCTCGTCTCTTATATTGAGTATATATGATTTCCATATTTTTTTCAATAATAAAACCCTCTATTAAAGGGTTATTTATTACTACTTTTTTTTGACTTTTTATTCTTTTTTTTCTTATCCTTCGGAGTTTTTTCTTCCTCTTCTATAATTTCAGCTTCTTTTATATCAATAGAATCAATGGCAGTTTTAAAATCATTAACATTTTTCTTAATTATAATTGTAGAAACAATATCTAAAATTGAATATACTAATATAAAAATTCCTACTATTCGCATGATAAGTACAGCTCCTGCGAAAGGATTAAATAATAGCACAACTCCACAAATAGTACTAATAATAGCAATAACTAGTGTTGTTTTCCACATATCGTTTTGATCGTTTTTAAGAACAAAAGCATATTGTAATTTACTTGAACTACTAATAATAATAGCAATTCCCAAAACAATAGGTAATATACTTGCAATGGCATGAGGATTTGTAATTACTATAATTCCTAATATTACTGTAACTAATCCATATAGAATATCTAAATTAAAGGTATTAGCTTGTTCCTTAGAATTCTTAATAAAACGAATTATAGCCAAAACTCCTGCTGCTATTAAAATACCCCCTATTACATATGATATAGTTACAATGGTAGCTTCTGATTGAAATATCAAAAGTAATCCTAAAACCAATAACAATATCGATGTACCTATTGAGGATTTAAAAACTAATTTCATATTTTTCCTCCTAAATTACTTTTATTACATCAAGTATAACACAAAAACAAAAAAAAAGAAAAGATTTAAACACTTTCTACTAAAAAATCTAATAATTCATTTGGTTTCGTTTCTCTTTTAATAATATCATATATTAAACTAATAATCGGTATTTTAACTTTTTTGTCTTTCAATAATTGATAAATTGACTCCAAAGTATAATACCCTTCAATTGTAGTATTTTTAATATATTCTTCTATTTTATCCTTTTCCATTCCTTCGCCTATTAATTTCCCAAAAGTAAAATTCCTACTGTTAGTACTAGTACAAGTTAATAATAAATCTCCAAATCCAGCAAAACTAAGGATAGTGTTTCTATCCCCACCAAACACATCAATAACTTCTGCCATATCATATAGTGCCTGAGTAATAAACATAGCGCTTGTAGATGTATTACCTCCTAAACCATCTAACATTCCAGAAGCTATAGCAATAATATTTTTTATTGATCCACAAATTTCTGTACCTATAACATCATCAGTATAATCAAATTTTATATATTTATTACTCAAAGCCTTGGATACTACTCGCTTTGTATCACTATTTTTAGTTGCTAAAGTTAATCCTATAGGCATTTTTTGTACTACATCTTTAGCAAAAGATGGTCCAGAAATAACTGAAATATGATCTGTTTTAATATATTTTTCTACTATTTCATGGATAAATAATCCTGTATTTTGCTCAATACCCTTAGAAGCAATACAAATATGTTGTTCTTTATCAAAATAATTTGCTAACTCCTTACATAAACTGTCAACAAAAGCTGCTGGAATGGCAATAATTAATAATTCTTTATTCTGAGCACACTCCTCTATATCTGTTGTAACTTTAATTTTATCTGATAATTTAAAATTTGGTATTAATTGTTCATTTCCTCTATTTTTAACTAAATTATTCTTTTCCTCTTCAAATTTTGTCCACATTGTAACATCTATATTATTGGATTCTAATACTGAAGCTAGTGCTATTCCATATGCTCCTGTTCCAAATAATCCGACTTTCATTTATATCTCTCCCTTACAACTATTATAATTTAATAATATAACCTAGATTGATTAGTTCCCTAGTATTAACTATTACATTTCTATAGTGTAGTTGTTTTTTAGTAGTTTTGTCAAGACATGATTTTTTAATTCGTTAAATTTTAAGTAAAGTGCACAAATAAGTGCAATTGATTCAAAAAAGTGTATTTTCAAAAGAAAACGCACATATTTTAAATACAAAATCAACAAAAATCATAAAAAAAACACATAAAATTACAAAGTAAAACATGACAAAAACATATAGAAATAATATTTTTAAATGTAAGTGCACAATTCCTATATCTTAAATACTTTTTAATTACTATACAAGAAAAATGGAAAAAGTCAATTAATTTATTTATAATTCCTCATTGACAATAGGAACCCAGTGATAATTCTAATAAAAACCGTAATATCTTAAAATAAGATAATACAACAAGCATGACGAATTATCACTGCCTATTGTAAATGATTTGCTTATAAATAAATTCTAAAACTAATTGCACAACAATTGTGCACTTTCAAAAATAATCTACATGATTTTTTAATTATTATTTTCTAAATATTTTTTTATTGAATATAAATAAACTGTATGTTATAATACAAAATGTAAATCAATTAATTCACAGGGGATTAGTTAAATGGTATAATAATGGTCTCCAAAACCACTGTTGGGAGTTCGATTCTCTCATCCCCTGCCAGAGAAAACATCGGGTTTTTCCTTGCTTTTCAAGGAAAAAGTCGTTTTTTTATATTCATTTTTTTATAAAATTTAACCTGCTACTTGTTTTAAAGAAAGTTAACATCACGAATGAAAGGAAAATAATTTTATGTGTTTCGAAAAAAGAATTGATGAATTAGGAAGATTTTCCATTCCTATTGATATTAGAAAAAATTAAATAATCCAAATGATAATAATTTATTAACACAAAAAGGAAAAGACGATTATTATGGTATCTAATCGTCTTTATCTTTTTTTAATAGTTTCTTCAAATCTATCTGTCTGTAAATTTCCAAATTTATTTGCATAATAACTATCGATATTAATATAAATCTGTTTAGCTCTTTCAACTTGTTGAAAATACTCTATAACCATAGTATCTTCTGGAGATTTATCAATTTTAGATATAACACCTTTTCTTAAAAGATAATCAACCTTATTTACGGTATCTACTAACTCTTCAAAATTATCTTCTCCAATATACATTATAAGTTCTTCTGGACTAGCATTTACTTTAGCTCTAATAACCTGTTGTCTAAATTTTTGCACTAGTGGTTGTAATAATCTTTTAGTGATTGCTGAAGTATTAAAATAATTATCTAATTTTGTAAATTCTTCTGGTTCAAGTAAGTATATCCCCTGATCTTGAAGAATTTTAATTGCTTCTTGTATAAATATATCATTTTGTGTTTCGTTAAATTTTTCATATTTACGAAAAGCTTTATCATATGGATTTTTTCTGTAATTATTACCAAAATCATCTAAAGATTCAAAACCGGTACCTTTTTGACTTTGATCTATAATATGCCCATTTTCATGCATAAACATATAAAATAAATGGCCCCCATCTAATTCCCTAATTGTGTAAAACATTATTGATATAAATTCATTATTATTGTTAATACCACCATGAGCCATAACACATACAGCCTTATTTTTTATTTGATCATAAATAACTTCAATATTATCAGGATTACTATCAAATAATTTCATAGCATCTGTGAAATCATTTCTTGTTGTATAGTATTCCCTAAGTGTTTCTTCATACTTTTTTTCTCTAGTTGATGAGATGTGGCTAATTAATTCATCGGATGGTATATATTTTCTAATATCTTCTTGATTTAAAAATGATAGAAAATTAATAATGTCTTCGTCAGAATCACAATGTAACATATTTTCATTTGGAATAGTGATACCTAGTTTTTTTAAATAAGTTGACTGCCAATAAACTATCAAAAATTTGTCATAAAGATCAACTTCAGAAGATTTAAGTTTTTCCATTTGCTCATAACGAAAAAATTCTATAATAGATTTAGCTGAAATATCCCTACCACCTAAAATGGTCTTTAGCTGTTCTTCAAATGGCTTATTAGAAATAATATCTTTTAAAACTGATGGTAATTGATCAAAAATTTCTCTAAATAATTCATTTTTCTTTTTTTGTAAAATACCTTCTTTTCTCTTTTTCTCATCTTCAACATATTTTTCATATGGTATAAACTGATTTGCCCAATTATTATACTCAAATAATAACTTTTCATATACTACATTAAAATCATTAATTTTTTTTAATAATTCTGAAAATTCTTTTGTTTTAGCAAAAAATTCAAAATTTTCTTTTGTAATTTGTTCCCTTTCATTGCCAAGAAGATAGTTAACAATTTTTATCTTGTTACTTAATAATCTTTCAGGATTAGTTTTATTGTTGGTGTCGAACGCTCGAAGTGGTGACCAATAATCTGCATCTTTAGAAAATCCAAAATTTGCATCAATAAGACAATCTAAAATTTTATTAAGGTTACCTTCTAAGGGTTCAGTATAATTACTTTTTTTATATTCTTGAACATCTATTCCTATTTCTTCTAAAAAGCGTATAGAAAACTCACGGGCTTTACAGCGTTTTATATATGATACATAATCATTTAATCCTTCAACATCATGATATTGGATAATTAAAGCGTTATTGAGTTTTTTGGAAATAATTGAGCGATATTCTTCGCCGTATACTGAAGAAAAAGCATCTATAACATATGGCAACATACTATTAAAATCAATATCTAACTTATCCATTTTGTACCTCATCAATTAATTTTAGATTAAGTCTTTCAAATGCTTCAAAATTTGCAGGATAACTTGATTTACCATAATATTCTTTTTTATTTCCATTAATATAAGTAATAACTAATTTCCAAGTATCTCCATCTATTATTTTTGTATTAATATATTCCTTTTGCCATTCATCTATAATTCTATAAAGGGAATCTAAATATTTAAAAATTAAAATATTATTTATTGATTTTAAAATATCATTATATTGAATTTTACTTTCATTATTAATACTAATAATTAATTTTTTATTATTTTTTTCATATATTATGCTTTTAACACCCATCATAATATCACCTGCAAATAATTATATCATATAATTAAATTTTTGAGTTACTTAAAAAAAAGTATGTAAAGAGTATATTGACGAATCAAATTTTGATATTCAATTAGAAAGATGTAAGGATTATTTTAAAGGGTTATTTCCAATTTTTTAAAAGGTATGATTCTACACCAAATGATGATGAAATTGATGCCATGTTTGAGGACTTTACTTCCTTATATTTAAGCGTTAAAATTGAGTCTCTTCCATCATCATTAAAAATTTAACCCTTATCGACGGTTTAGTACATTTTGTTTATCTCTTTGTTTTTTTAACTTAGAAAGATACTGATTAGTCCCTCTTTCTATGCCCATTCTTAAAATTATTTCTGAGAAATCAGACCTTTTAAATAGCAATTCATTTTCAACAGAAGTTATTGTTCTTAGTGGAGCATTTTTCTGATATGTTTTTAAGTGTTCAATTCCTAAATCAAGTTGTTGATTAAGCCAATAAACAATAGGTTCATCAATAAATTTAGAAACATTAGGATCATTAAAACCTTTTCTTTTACATAGATTTATAAGATTTTTTTGTGAGTTTGCAATATTTATTAAGCTTTGTTCATTAATACCTAAATCACGAATATCTTGATAAGGAATATTAATAATGCCAAAAGATAAATCTTCAAAAAAATCTTCTAAATTAAAATATATCCTTTGAGCATATCCCAAATCTTTTATATTTTTGCTTTCGACACTTAAATAGTTTGGTGAAGTTAATTTAACTGCAATTTTAATACAAGATTCATAATAATAACGAAAAAAGAATTTATCAATTTCTTCTTTCGAACTTAAATTTATTTTGCTGTTTTTTAAATCGCACTTTCTTTCTAAATCAAAAAACATGCATTCCAATAATTTAATAAAATCGTCCTTTAACTCTAAATTTAATTTTTCGTTTAATTGTAGTATTACTTTCATCATTTCGTCGAGTTCATTAGAAGTTTTTGAAGTACATCCATTTTTTATGTATATAATCCTTTCATTTATATATTCCTTAACTATTTTTTTATATTCATCAAAATTAAGATTTGAAGTTTCTAAAATTTTATCTCCATCAATTATATCATCTATATCTCTAAAATATATATATATTAATCTAAAAATTGAAGTTCTTTCTTTTGGATAAGAATAATTATATAGTTTGAAGAAAATTATTAAAGATTTTATTGCTGTTAAAAAAGTTTTCTTTTTAATAGGTTTATGTATATAAAAATATTTTTCAATTCTCTTACAGGTATCTTCTATATTATTAGGCATTAAAACTCCCCCTGACAGTTGATCATAATATTAATTATATTTGTTTTTTCAATTATAGCATTTTAGTATCACTAAATAAATTGTTTTATTTTTATCAAATTAAAAGCTTAAACTTTAATTTTTCTAAAATAGTTATTGAGAGTTTGATATTTTCAGCCTCTACTATTGAAAATATCCTTTTTATGTTCAATTTTTTTGTAGAACTTGACTTACTATTTGTTTTAAAGAAAGTTTACATCACAAACAAAAAGAAGAATAGTTTTATGCATTTCGAAAAAAGAATTAGATCAATATTGTAAATCAAAATTAAAACCAAATTTCATTGATTATGGATAACTTTATATACTAAAAAATTACCTAATCTAATTATTTTGTAAATGACTTTCAAAAATCGGCTTATTATAATTATTAAATTTAGCTACTTTTACTAATCTTTTTTGCTTATTCTTCAAATGTTCTCTATCCATATCCTTTTGTTCTATAGTTGGATGATATGAGGAAGCTGTATGATGTCCAATTTTAAAAGCAGTATCACTACCAAAAAATAAGTAATCACTACAAAAACTTTTGGCCTTTAAACTTTCTGCATATCTATTTTTGTTTCTCGTAATGGACCAACTATTATCAACATAATAATTTTTATCTAAAGTGTTTACAATATTCCAAACATGTCCATCACCATGTACACTTCTAATATTAACATTAAATGCTGGATTATTTAGCAATATAGTCGTTGCATTAGCAATAGCAGAGCAAATCCCATAGTTATCAAATAAAACCGTTTCTAGATTACGAACCTTATTATATGTTGGTATTATTTGACCTGATTTAGTAATATAAGTACCATCAACACCTTCGCTAATATTATTTTCATCTACATATTGAACTAAATTTTGCAGATAATCTGAAATTAAAATTGTTTTTTCTTCATCATCAAAGTTTTGATATTTTTCAGATAATTTATTAATAATGTCTTTAAATTTAATCAACACTTCTTTGCTTACTGATGGTTGTGTATCTGAACACATATTTTGTTTGTAAAAAAGTGCATATGGACTCATACTTTGTTTATCACTAAAAAAAGAAATTGGTTGTCCATCTTTAATAGTAGAATTCCACATTAAATAAGGAAGAGGCAATACAAACACATTTTTTTCAAACGATAGTGAATTAATATATGTTCTATCCCTATTTTGAAAGTCATCAATTAAAGATAATTCAATTGGTTTATTACTTTTTAAGTTAGATTCAATAAATTCTAAGCTACTATAATCTAAAGAAAAAAATTTTTCAAATCCTAAATTTACAATTCTTTCTAATAAATCAAAATTGTTTTTTAATATTTCAATATCATCAATATTAACAGCGGTATATGAATTGTTTCTAATTTCATCATCTGTCCTACCTAAAAACTCACTAAAGTTTTTTAATTTTAGGCTCTCAGGTGCTGGAGTTTTTCTTTTTGGTAATGCTGGTACCATAACTTATACCCCCTTTATGGGTACATATGATATCATTTTTTTTAGTTTTTGTCAAAGATATCACACTTTGGAAACGCTATCAAAATTGTTATTAAGATAAATTGCTTTTAGAGATTAAATTATAATATGTTTGGAAGTAGCATTTAATAATACAATAGATAACTTAATAACCATATTTTAGATTATAAAAACCCTGATTGAATATGAAACTCAACCAGGGTTTAAACAATACTTCTTATTCTTCATCAAGAGAATTAGATTTTACTTTTTTCTTTCTTTTCTTTGTCTTATTTTTTTTATTGTGATTTTTTATTGTCATGACTAAACAAATAAGTAATAAAACAACTGAAAATCCACCTAAAGCTAGTATTATAATTTTACATTGTTGTAATTTATTAGATATATCATTAAATTCAGGATTATATATTTGTAATGTGCCTTCTTCTTTATCATACATATATATATGTTTTTTCCCTGTTGTTACATTCATTCCATATATAAGCGCATAATTAGAGCTATTTTTTGTTTTATACGCTACAACTTCACTATTATTTAGTTTTATTTTAGATTTATGATAACCAGAAGGAATTTTTTTAAATTCTAATGGATATAAGATAACTTTACTAAATGTATATTCTTCATATTTTGTAAATTTACCATTTTCATAAACATAAAAATTTTGATTTCCTTTGTTATCTTTTAATACTACCAAAACATATTTTGTTATTTTATTTTTAAAAGCTGGTACTTCTTCTCCATTAATCTTTATTGTTGTTTCTTTATAATCAGTTGGCGGAGTTATTTTTTTTACATTTCTTACAACTGTATATTTTTTATTACCAACTTTAACTTCTATAGGATCAAATTCTTTTACTACTATATGTAAACTATATACTCTAGCAGAACCATTTTCTGCGATGACTTTTACTTCAAAAGTATTATCACCTTCTTCTAGTTCTACTTCACCAATACCTTCCACGGAAGCTTTACTATCTTCTTTAGTAGCTCCAATTACAGCTTTAGTAGTACCTGCTGCTAGTTCTGTAGTATAAGATAATGTATCTTTCTTAAAGGCAGGATTTAAATTTGCCCCTTCTACTGTCAAGGAAGAAAGATAATTATTACTTGATTTTTGAACAGGTTCACCAACTGTAATAGTTATAGCATTACTTGCTGAAATTTGGTTACCATTACCATCGGCAGCATCTAAAGCGACTACTGTAATTGTTGCTGTTCCTACTGCTTTAGCTTTAAATTGGTAACTACTAGCTCCTCCTTCTATCCAATCACCTAACGTTCCACCAGAAATTATAGACGGATTAGAAGAAGTTATTGAAAATTTTCCGATAAGTCCATTGGTATTAACTCTAATGGTTATACTGCTACCTACAGTTGGATATTTACTACTAGAACTAATACTAATAGAAGCAGCTTTTACTGGTTTAGCAAAACATAATACACAAATTATTGTTATTAATAACGCAATCTTCTTTTTCATGTCAGCCTCCTAATTATATACTGCCGCTACCCATAATATAATTTTTAATTTTAACATAATCGGCAGCAGAAGTTTTGCCATCACTATTTACGTCAGCAGCAAGTGCATATACGCCACTTAAATGAGTACCCATAATATGATTTTTTACTTTAACATAATCGGCAGCAGAAATATTACCATCACCTGAAGTGTCTCCCTTTATAACAATTTGATATGAAAGGGTCTTATTACCATTATTTATATTAATAGTATCCCCTGTTGCTATTAATTGATTAGTTGAAATAGCTTTACCATTAACACTAACAGTTACATTTCCTTTAGCTCTTAAATTTTCACTTAACTTAGCAGTAGTTGTTCCATGAGAAACACCTTTCATATAATTTCCACTTATTGTATAACCTGCTTTAGTTATTGTAGATGGTATATCAACATAAGTTGTATCACCAGTCTCTGGATTACTAGTATTTGGGGTTTCTTCCTCAGTTGTTGGTAATCCTGAAATACTATCTGGTAGATTATTATAAACTGGTATATAAAATTCCGTAGCTACATCCATTTTATTAGATGAATTATAAGCCTTGTACATCATATTAGCTTCAGTTCTAGGTGCTTCAATATTAGTCATGTATTGATTTGCATATTTATTACCATTTTTTGTTGTATTAAATTTTTGAAAGTAAATATTTCTTTGTTCTAATTTTACATAATGAGTATAAATAAAAGAAGCTCCACCAATAATAGCAGTTCTTGGGTCACGCCAGCCTTTTCCCTGAGCAAAATTATCACCACAAGCCACAGGATTTTCACATGAGGAAAATGCACCTATATTGAAAAAGTTATAAGATCCTCTAGAGCCATTTGCTGCATTACTTAATGATGTGGTTCCACCGACTTCCAATCTAGATCTTACACCAATCATAACAGAATTAATATTATTTCCTCCTGCTGTTGCAGCTTCATAAAAATCATTAACATATGGAGCATGCGCATTACTAGAAAATAATGCATTTAATACTTCTTTTGTCTGTCTAGTTTGATTCGATGTTCCTTCTTCAAACATAAAAATATCTCTATCATTTAAAAAGTTTCTTGGATCCATATAATATGCTACTATACTTTTATTAGCGGCATACCATCCACCAGCTTCTAACTGTGTATATGTTCCTGTTGCAGAATTATAAACACCAGCTGCTTTAGATAAATATAATGGATCAGAAGATTGAATATAACTTCGACTCCAATATTTTCCACTATTACTGTTATATTCAACAGCACTTTCTGAAGTAATGGCTTCTTGCCAATCTATATTAGTAAAATATGGAGTAAATTTCCAATTTGGATGACGTTCTTTTAATGAATTTAAAGATAACCAATAACTTTGTGGAAAACCTAAACTTTGAAATTCTTGATCATATTTACCAGAACTATTAAAGTTAATAAAATCTTCACAAACATAGCCTTTAGCTCCAGAATATAAAACAGCATAATATTTACTGCTACATTTTGAATTAGTTGATTTTACAGGACTAATTCCATCTATTAATGTAATTAAATCACCTGGATCTAAGTATGCAATTTTACCAGGTAAATATTCTCCACCTTCATTAGGCTGAGTTCTTATAGTACAAGCATTTCCTGCTGCTTTATTATTTATAACATAAGTATTTCCAGCATAAACACGGCATGGTAAAAATAAACCTAATAATAAAATTGCTATTAATAGTTTTTTATTCACACTACCACCACCTTTGTTCTAATCTAATTATAACAAATTTTGTCGAATTTACATATACAACAATTTAAAATTTTACATTATTTACTATATTTTACACTTATATTAACCATTGGTTAATTAGTTACAAAAACTATCTTATAGATAGTTTTTGTAAATTTCCGATTGGTTTTGATACTATTGACAACTCTATACTAATGTTTAAATTTGGCACGTTATTTACAGTAAAATTTGACTTTGCATTTCTAATTTAAAGAAATATTATTTTCTGTATTATTATATCTTTCACCATAATTAATCCATTTTATATTTCTATTTAACAAAACATATACTATATAATTAATTAGAATAATTTTTATAATATTTTTAAATTTGTAAAATAACTAAAAATAGGGTATACTTTAAAATAGAAAGAAGTGATAATGATGATATTTTGTGAATTAAATAAAAAAGAATTTACAGCATTTATAGAAACTCAACCTCTAAATGATTTTCTACAATCAGTAGAAATGGAGGAAATCGGAAAATTAACTGGAAATACATCCTACTATGTTGGAGTTAAAGATAACGACAAAATAATTGCCGCGAGTAGAATTATGTTAAAAAAAGGGCAGCTTGGATATTACTGTTATGCTCCAAGAGGTCTTATTCTTGATTATAATAATGACGAACTTTTAAATTTTTTCATTAAAGAATTAAAATCTTATTTAAAAGCAAAAAAAGCTTGTGTTCTCATGATTGATCCAAAAGTTAAATATAAAGAAAGAGATATTAATGGTGATTTAGTTGAAAATGGTTTTGATAACAGTGCTATTGTAGAAAAACTTAAATCTTTAGGATTTGAACATAGTGGTTTTAATCGTCGTATTGATGGTTCTAAACAAGTACGTTGGGTTTTTGCTTTATCAATAAAAGATAAAACAAAAGAAGATATTTGGAACGAAATGAAAGCTAATACAAGAAACTTAATACGAAAAGCAGAAAAATTTGGAGTCCAAATAAAAGAATTGAAAAAAGATGAACTAGATGTTTTTAAAAATATTACCGAAGATACTAGTAATAGAAAGAATTTTGCTGATAGAGATCTAAATTACTACAAAAAAATGTATTCTTTATTTGTTGAACAAGGAAAAGCAAAATTCTTATTAGCAACTTTATCCATGGACGATTATATAGAAAAAATAAAAGAAGATAAGAAAGTAGAAGAAGAAAAACTAGCAAAAATTAAATCTGAAAATAAAGCTAAAGAAATAAAAGATTTAATAAAAAATTATGATGAGAAAATTAAAGAAGCAAAGAAAATTAAGAAAGAGGATGGACCTATTATTAATTTATCAGCAGCTATGTTTATGATTTATGGTAATGAAGTTATTTACTTATTTAGTGGAAATATTGATAAATATATGAAATTTAATGCACAATACCTAATGCAATGGTATATGATTCAATATGCAATAGATCATAAATTAGAAAGATATAATTTTTATGGTATTTCTGGTATTTTTGATAAAAATGATAAAGATTATGGTGTATATGAATTTAAAAGACATTTTAACGGAACTGTAGAAGAATATATTGGAAACTTTAGTCTATCTTTATCACCTCTATATAAAATTAAGACTTGTTTACAGAAACTAAAAAAATAAAGACTTCAAATTAGTCTTTATTTTTTTATCTATCATACCACCATGTTCTAGGATTTGTAAGTCCTGGAAAACTTACATAATTTCTAGGATTTACTGTTTTACTTTGGTAACTTGCCCAAGTACAACCTCCACCTTTTACCCAATGGCATGTAGCAAGTTCTAGATGCAAATGTGCACCAAATGAATATCCTGTATTACCCATATATCCAATTAATGTATTTGGTGTAACATATTGTCCTTCACTAACATTTGCCCATGAACTTAAATGTGCATACATAGAATAAATATATCTGCCTCCAACATTATGTCTAATAATTACAAGTAAAGCACCATTGGCATCATATGTCTTTCTAAATAAAATTCCGTCCGCTATAGCATAAATTGGCATTGTTTTATTTGTATTTGATAAATCCATTCCAAGATGTCCACCTAATCCACCCCAATTTTGTGTAACATAGCCATTTACCATTGGACGATGAAATCCTTCACGAGAAACCAATGGAACATTACTTCCAGAAGCTTGTTCTTTTCTAAATTGGCAAGCATAGATATCTTCAGTTGCTCCACAACCTAAACTTTTATAGTATTCAAGATTGGCTTTGGCCTCTTTAATTTGACTTTGTACACTAGGTATACTATCACGAATAGAAGAAGTTTCTTCGTTTATGCGATCACGTTCTTTTTCTAATTCTTTAGTTTTAGCATTTAATTCCTCTTGCTTCTTAGATAATTCTATTTTCTTTTGTTTATTTGTTTCAATTAGTTGTTTTAATTCATTCATTATTTTTTCATTATGCTCTGTTAATTGCTCAACAATCGAAATACGATAAACCATATCAGTAATACTGGTAGACTCAAAAATATACTCTAAATAAGCATTACTACTGTCACTTACTTGTAAATATTGAAATAATGCTTTGTTTTCTTCACTTTTCTTTTGAATCTCAATATTAGATTCATCTATTTCTTGCTGTAATTTGACAGTTTCAGCTTGCAATTCTTTAATTTCAGTTTGAATTTTAGCAATATTTGCTTTTATTTTAGCAACTTCATTATTATTAGTAACAATTTTAGATTGCTTATCTTGTAATTCTTTAGTGAATTTATTAACTTCTGCCTCATAATCTTTGATTGTTTTAGCACTCACTGTTAATGGAACAAAAAATAAAGTTGCCATCATTATTATTACTAGTACTATATTTACTTTCTTCATACATAATCACCATTTCTTTAAAATTCAATTACTTTAATCTTTGATTAATTTTGCTATCCTATTAAAAATAAGTATATCATATAATTTAATAAAAAAAAAGAGCGTGATAAATTAATCTCCTTTTTTGTTAAATGAAAAAGTAAATTGCGTTTAAAGATAAAGAAGTGAAATTTAGTCTTTCATAAAATTTAGTCAAGGA